>NZ_PDDL01000009.1:0-73291 GCF_020833785.1 Kocuria sp. CCUG 69068 | reverse complement strand
CCGGCCGGGCCGTGGGCGACCGGGCGGTGGGCGAGCAGCGCTGAGGACCCTGCTCCCGCCGCCGCTTCCCGGCGCGGCCGGTCAGCCGCGCAGCTGCCGGAGGGCCCGCACGGCCGCGTCCCCGTAGCCGCCGCCGAACCGGACGGCGTGCACCAGCAGCGGCGGCAACTGGTACCACGGCACCCGCTCCTGCCAGCCGGGCGCGAGCGGGTGCTCGGCGTCGTAGGCGGCCAGGCACTCCTCGCCGAAGCCGCCGAACAGCAGCATCATCGCGATGTCGACCTCGCGGTGGCCCCAGTGCGCCGACGGGTCGATCAGCCAGTTCCGGCCCCGGACGTCCACGAGCCGGTTCCCGGCCCACAGGTCGCCGTGCACCAGGGTGGGCGGCTCCGGCGGCCCCGCGAGCTCCTCGGCCCGCGGGGCGAGCTCCTCGAGCAGGTCCGCGGCGTGCGGGGCGATCCGGCCGGCCCCGAGGGCGTCCCGCAGCAGCGGGCGGATCCGCCGGTCGAGCAGGAACGCCGCCCAGTCCTGGGTCGGGGACAGGTCCACCGCGAAGGACCCGATCCGCCCGGGCAGCGCCGGGTCGAGCCCGCCGAAGGCCTTCCCCCGCACCCGGTGCAGCGCCGCGAGCCCGCGCCCGCACTCTACCTCGGTCCCGGACGGGCGCCGGCCCGGGGCCTCGTCGATCCGCTCGAGGACGATGCCGTCGTCCGTCCACCGCACGACCTCCGGCACCCCGAGGAGCTCCGGCACGTGCTCCCGCAGGGCATGCAGTCCGGCGACCTCCGCCGCCATCATCCCGGCGGGCGGGTCCGCCATGGTCTTCGCGAACAGGGGCCCCCGCGCCGTCTCCAGGCGGAAGGCCGCCGCGGTGTCGCCGCCGCCCAGCGGGGTGGCCCGTTCCACCCCGAGGCCGTCGAGGAGGTCGCCGGTGAGGTCGTGCGGCAGATCGGCCGCCCGGTCGAAGGTGCTCATGCTGTCCGTCCTGGTCGATGCGTCCTGCTCCGTGCCCGTGCTCCGCGGGGAGACCCTGCCGGCGTCATGCCGGCGTCCGGCCGGCGCCTCGCCGCGTCCCGCCTACGTCTGGAGCCGATCCGTGAGGTCCACGCCGGCCCGTGCCCGCACCACGGCGTCGACGGCGCGGATGAACCCGAGGTGGCTGAACGCCTGCGGGAAGTTCCCGGCGAGCCGCCCGCTGACGGGATCGAACTCCTCCGCGTACAGGCCGAGGTCGTTGGCGTAGCCCGCGAGCTGCTCCAGGAGCTCACCGGCGTCCTCCACCCGGCCGCTGCGCGCGTACTGCTCCACGAGCCAGAACGTGCAGATGAGGAACGGGTACTCGTCCCCCTCCAGACCGTCCAGGCCGGAGGCGGTCCGGTAGCGGTGCACCAGCCCGTGCGCCCCCCGCAGGTCCCGCTCGATCCGGGCCACGGTGCCGAGCATCCGCGGGTCGTCGTAGGCCACGAAGCCCGTGTGCGGCAGCTGCAGCAGCGAAGCGTCCACCTCGGTGTTGTCGTAGGTCTGCGTGAACGTGTTCAGCTCAGTGTCGAAGCCGTGCTCCAGGATCTCGGCGCACAGCCGGTCCCGCAGCTCACGCCACCGCTCCACCGGCCCGGAGAACCCGTGCTCCTCGACGGCGCGCACGCCCTGGTCGAAGGCCGCCCACATCATGGCGCGCCCGTGCACGAAGAACGCGGCGGACCCGCGCATCTCCCAGATCCCGTGGCCGGCCCGGTCGAAGTTGCGCTCGCAGAAGCGCAGCAGGTTCTTCTGCAGCCCCCAGGACCACCGGTCCTCCTCCACGCCGGCGTCCCGGAGGGCGGCGAGCGCGAGCATGACCTCCCCGACGACGTCCGACTGGAACTGGCCCACGGCGCCGTTGCCGATCCGCACCGGAGCCGAGCCCTCGTACCCGCCGAGGTGGCCCAGCTCGCTCTCGGGCAGCCGGCGCTCCCCCGCCAGGCCGTACATGATCTGGACCTGGTCGGGATCCCCGGCCACGGCCCGCAGCAGCCAGTTGCGCCAGAGCAGCGCGCCGTCGGTGAAGTCGTGGGCGACGAGCACCTCGATGGTCAGTGCCGCGTCCCGGAGCCACGTGTAGCGGTAGTCCCAGTTGCGGCTGCCCCCGAACTCCTCGGGCAGGGAGGTGGTGGGGGCCGCGACGATCCCGCCGGTCCCGCGGTGGGTGAGGGCCCGCAGCACGAGCAGCGAGCGCAGGACGGCCTGCTCGTGGCGCTTGTGGGTGCCCACGTGGGAGGACCACTCGGTCCAGAAGGACACCGCGCGGTCGAGGGCGTCGGCGGGGTCCACGGGGGTGGGCAGCCCGTGGTGGGACTCGTGCCAGGTCAGCACCCAGTCGAGGGACTCCCCGGCCGAGAGCCCGAAGCGCCCGCCGAGCCGGTCGGCCACGGCACCCTCGTCCTCGTCGAGGTCCCCGGGCTGCTCCGGGGCGGCGGCTGGGGCCGCGTCCGGGGCGGCGTCCTCGAGCGGCTCGACGCGGGGGAAGTCCTCGGGGTGCAGCATCGGCCCGGTCAGGAGCAGGGCGTCGGGGCCGGCGATGGAGAGCTGCCCGCAGGTGCCGTTGCCGTCGATGTCGACCCGCCGCGTCCAGGGCACGGCGCGCCCGTAGTCGAAGCGGATCCTCAGGTCGTGTTCCACCTCGACCGTCCCCGAGACGCACTCGACCCGCCGCACGAGGTCGGCGTGGTCGGGGTGGTCGTCGCCGGCGGCCGCCGGGGGCAGGAAGTCGGTCACCACGACGGTCCCGGTGGGGGTGCGCCACGTCGTCTCCAGCACGAAGGTGCGGGGCAGGTAGCGGCGCGACGTGACCACGCCGTCGACGGCGGAGAGCTTCCAGCGCCCGTCCTCGGGCGTGCCCAGCAGGGCCGCGAAGACCGACGGGGAGTCGAAGCGGGGGAAGCACAGCCAGTCGACGCTGCCGTCCCGGGACACGAGCGGCCCCGTGTGCAGGTCGGACAGGAGCGCGTAGTCCTCCAGAGGGGTGGACCGGGGCCGGTTCGCGTCGTCGTTCATCCGCCCATTCAACCAGCCGCGGCCGGGCGTCCGGTCGGCGCAGGCCAGGGGCACGCGAGGCGTCCGCCTGGGACCCCGGGGTACCGTGCTGGCATGACAAGCATCAGGACCCTGATCATCTTCGGCGCCACCGGCGACCTCACGTCCCGCCTGCTCCTGCCGGGCCTGGGCACGCTCCTGAGCTCGGCCCCGGAGCTGCGCATCGACGTGGTCGGCTCCTCGCGGGAACCCGCGGAGGACTGGGCACAGGTCGTGGCCGATGCCTTCGACTCCGTCGGCGCGAGCGGGCCCGCCGCCGCGCACACCCGGGAGACCGCCCGCTACGTGGCGGGCGACGTCACCGACGCCGGGGACCTCGAACGGCTGCTCGACGACGTCGAGGGCCCCGTCTGCCTGTACTTCGCCCTGCCTCCCGCGGTCACCGCGCAGGCGTGCGAGGTCATGGCCGGGCTGGACCTGCCGGAGGACCTGGTGCTGGCCCTCGAGAAGCCGATCGGCTCCGACACGCGGACCGCACGGGAGCTGAACCGGCTCGTGGGCCGGCTCGTCCCCGAGGAGCGGACCTTCCGGGTGGACCACTTCCTGGGCATGCCGGCGGTGCTCAACTTCGTGGGGCTGCGCTTCGCCAACCGGCTGCTGGAGCCGCTCATGAGCCGGGAGCACGTGGAGTCCGTGGAGATCGTCTTCGACGAGACCCTGGGCCTGGAGGGCCGCGCGGGCTTCTACGAGGCCACGGGAGCGCTGCGGGACATGATCCAGTCCCACCTGCTGCAGGTCATGGCCCTCGTCATGATGGAACCGCCCTCCTCCTTCGACCAGGTGGAGATCCCCACGCTGACCAGCCACGTCCTGCGGGCCACGAAGCTCTGGCAGGGCGACGCGGCGGGCGCCGCGACCCGGGGCCGCTACACCGCCGGCAGCGTGGACGGCCGTGAGCTGCCCGACTACACGGCCGAGGACGGCGTGGACCCGGAGCGCGGGACGGAGACGTTCGCGCAGGTGGTCCTCGAGGTCGACACGTGGCGCTGGAACGGCGTGCCCGTCACCCTGCGCTCGGGCAAGGCGATCGGCAACCCCCGCCAGGAGATCGCCATCACGTTCCGCCGCCCGCCGCACGACTACGAGCAGCTGCCCCGCTCCGGGGACGTCGCGCCGGACGTCCTGCGCATGGGCCTCGAGGAGGAGCAGCTGACCCTGGAGCTGAACGTGGGCGGGCCCTTCGACTCCCGGGGCATGACCCGGGTGACGCTCTCGTCCGGGATGGCCAGGCCGGGCCTGACGGCCTACGGCAGCGTGCTGCGGGGCGTCCTCGAGGGCGACCACACCTTCGGCGTCCGCGGGGACGCGGCGGAGCAGGGGTGGCGCATCGTCGACGAGGTGCTGGCCGCCTTCGAGGACGGCCGGGTCCCGCTGCTCGAGTACCCGGCCGGCAGCTCCGGCCCCGTCTGAGCGGCGGCGCCGGCCGGACCGTGGCCGGGGCGTCCGCGGGAACGCCCCGGCCGCCCGGCCCCTGGCACCCCGGGGACTAGAGGTCGCCGATCGCGGAGCCGAGCAGGCGGACCGGCTCGAAGGCCTCCGCGTTGGTGTTCTTGGCCTGCGCCCCGCGGAAGGCGGCCATCCCGCGCACCCGCCCGGGGGTCATGTAGGGCTTGCCGGCCTGGTCCCGGTGGGAGAGCACGGCCTCGACCTTGACGTCGACGTAGCCGTCGATGTCCACGAACACGGACGGGTCGAAGTCGCGGGTCACCGACGGGGACTCGAAGCACAGGATCGAGTGGTGGGCCCGGGCGGCGCGCAGGGTGGCCTGGTGCACCGCGTAGTGGTCCTGGTGCTGGTCGTGGGCCGAGTGGGTGAAGATCACGTCCGGCTCGAACTCCCGGATCGCGGCCTCGATGGCCCGGACCATGTCGTTGGTGACCGTCTCGAGCTTCGTGTCCGGGAACTCGTGCACCCGCAGACCCGTCAGCCCCAGGAACGAGGCGCCGCGCTGGGCCTCGGCCGGTCGCAGCCCGGCGTTGCCGCCGACCTCCCCGGAGCTCATCACCAGGCCGCGGACCTCGTGGCCGGTGTCGACCAGCTTGGCCAGGGTCGCCCCGCAGGCGAGCTCGAGGTCGTCCGGGTGCGCCCCCACGGCCAGCACCTTCCGGCGCTCGACCACGGTGGTGGCGGGGATCCGCCGCTCGGCGATGACGAAGCCGAAGACCCCGGTGGCGACCAGGGTGGCCACCGCGATCGCGTCGCAGACCAGGGTCACGGGCATGATCGTGGCGCACCACAGGTTGAGCACCAGCAGCACCGCGTACACGGCGACGATGGCCTGGCGCAGCGACCTGGCCCCGGCGATGAACCGCTTGTGCCGCGTGTAGGCGGCGTTCGACAGGACGTAGACGAGGACGACGGTGCTCAGCAGAGCACCCACGACGGATGGCAGCATTTTTTCCCCCCAGGAATGATCGGCCCGGCCCGGAAGCTCCTTCGCTCCGGGTCGATGACGCCACCGGCCCCCCGACCGGTTCGACGTCCACCCCGCCGCGGTGGTCACCACCGGGTCGGGTATGGATCAGTTTGCATGAGGAAACAGTTTTTTGCATCCGTTAATGGCCGTTCGGACGACCCCACATCCGCCCACATCGGCCGGCGACGCACCTGGCCAACTTTATAGTCAGCCTGCTTTCGTATTGCTCCGTTTCGTGTGAGACTGGGCGGACACCGCTCGAGGAGTTCACCGTTCACGGTGACCACCACAGGAAAGAGGTACGTCCATGATCAGCACGATCCAGAACCTTGGTGTCCGCAGCGAGCACGCCTACGCGGCGGGCTTCGCCTCCATCGGCCTGTCCGTCCTCTCCTGGGCGGCCAGCCTCGGCAAGAGCAAGTCCAAGCCCCAGGCCGACCGCTGGGGTCTGTTCGTGGGCGAGTGGACCCCGACCTTCTTCGCGATCGGCGTCGCGCTGAAGCTCGAGGAGACCTCCTCCAAGAAGTAGGTCCCCGGGACAGCGCGTCCCCGGACGCCGCGGCGGCCCCCACCCCTCTGCGGGTGGGGGCCGCCGCCGTGTCCGGGACCGGGCTCAGCGCCTGGCCCGAGGCAGGTCCTTCACGGCAGGGCCCTCGAGCAGGGAACCGTCGGCGGCGAAGCGGGAGCCGTGCAGGGGGCAGTCCCACGAGCGCTCGGCGTCGTTCCAGCGCAGCACGCCGCCGAGGTGCGTGCAGACGCCGGAGACCTTGCAGGTGGTGCCGTCGACGGTGGACACGCCCACGGGGCGGCCGTGCTCGCGTCCGACGACACCCTGCCCCTCCGCGGGCGTCCCGGCCGGCAGCTCCTTGAGCTCGGCCTTGAGCCAGTCCTTGGGCGCGTTGAGGCCGACCCCCGCGTTGACGCGCAGGGCGGTGAGGATGTCCGACGGCGAGGTCACGCGCCGGCCCAGCGTCTCGGCCCACGGCACGCTGCCGCCGAGGATCTCGGCGTTCAGCGCGATCGCGGCGGCGACGGCGTTGCTCATCCCCCACTTGTTGTAGCCGGTGGCGAGATAGATGTTGCCGCCGCCGCGGGGCAGGGTGCCGATGAAGGGGATGAGGTTGACCGACTCGTAGTCCTGGGCCGCCCACACGTGCGTGCGCTCGGCCCCCGGGAACCAGCGCTGCGTCCAGGACTCGAGGTCGTCCACGGCCGCCTGCGGGGAGGCGGACCGTCCCACCACGTGGTCGTTGCCGCCCACCAGGAGCAGCTCCTCCCCGCCGACCGGCACGGTGCGCAGCGTGCGGGTGGGGCTGTCCGCGGTGATGTACATGCCCTCCGGGACGGACCCCGGCGCCCCGGGGACCCGGTAGGTCAGGGCGTAGGAGCGGTTCGGGGAGAGCTTCGCGAAGTACCCGCCGCGGTCCAGGACCGGGGTGCCCGTGGCGAGCACGAGCCGGTCGGCCCGCACCGGGCCGTGCGAGGTCTGCACCGAGAGGGGTGAGCGGACACCGGCCCCGGTGATCCGGACCCCCTCCACGAGCGTGCCGCCGTGCTCCTTCAGCTCGGCGACGAGGGCGCCGAGCACCTCCATCGGGTGGAACTGGACCTGGTCCGGCATCGTGATGGCCCCGGAGACCTTGTAGGGGAGGCCGGTGTCCCGGGTCCAGTTCATGTGCAGCCCGGCGATGCGGGCGGCCTCGAGCTCCTTGCGCAGCGCGGAGGCGCCCTTCGAGGTCGTGGCGTAGGTGTAGGCGTCGCGGCGCTGGAACGGGACCCCGCGCTCCTCGAGGAACCGGACCAGCCAGTCCATCCCCTCGCGGTTCCCGTCCGCGTAGGCACGCAGCACCTCGTCCGACTGGTGCCGGTGGATCTGGGAGAGCGTGGTGCCCTGCAGCAGGGACAGCTTCGCCGTGGTGTTGCCCGTGGTGACGGCCCCGACGGAACGCGCCTCGAGCACGGCGACCCGCTGGCCCGCACGCGCCAGCAGCACCGCGGTGGTCAGCCCGGTCAGCCCGGCACCTGCGACCACCGTGTCGTAGTGCGCGCCGGGGACGAACCGGTCCGTCGCGGTGGACGGCACCTCGTACGTGTCGAGCCATACGGATCTCATGGAGGAACTCCCTCGTGGTCGCTGCTGCCGGAGTGGTCGTTGCGGTCGCACTTTGGTGCCATCCTGTCGGCCACCAGGTGCGAAGTCCACTGTCCGTTCCCGGGGAGGACTCCGCGAGCCCGCTGTCGGTGGCGGTTCCTAGACTCGTCCGCATGCCCCCGGAACCGTCCATGGTCGACATCACCCGCATCTACTACGAGCCGGCCGCCGCCGAGCTGCCCCGGGGGCGGCAGGTCCTCGAACGCTGGCCGGACGCCACCCTGGTGGAGGTCCCGAGCCACTGGCAGATCCCCGAGCTGCACGGGGACGAGACCAACGCGCGGCGGTGGGTGCGGATCAAGCGCGAGGCCCTGGTGCTGGGGGTCAAGAAGTCGCTGGCGGCGCGGCCCAACGGCCGGTCGGCGGACTTCATCGCGCCGTCCACGGCCAACGGGTGCGCCATGGCGTGCGCCTACTGCTACGTCCCGCGGCGGAAGGGCTACAGCAATCCGGTGACGGTCTTCGCCAACATCGAGCAGATCACCGGCTACCTGGACCGGCACATCGGCCGGCAGGGCCCCAAGCCGGAGCCCAACCAGTGCGACCCGGACGCGTGGGTCTACGACCTCGGGGAGAACAGCGACTGCTCGGTGGACGCCCTGCTCAGCGACAACGTGCAGGACCTCGTGGACCTGTTCCGCCGCCACCCCACGGCCAAGGCGTCCTTCGCCACGAAGTACGTCAACCGGGAGCTGCTGGACTGGGACCCGCAGGGACGGACCCGGGTGCGGTTCTCGCTGATGCCGGCGCACCTGGCCAAGCTCACGGACATCCGGACCACGCCGGTGCCGGAGCGGATCGCCGCCATCGACGACTTCGTGGCGGCCGGCTACGAGGTGCACGTGAACTTCTCGCCGGTGATCGTCACGGACACGTGGCTGGAGGACTGGGCCGAGCTCTTCGAGCAGCTCGACGACGGTCTCAGCGCGGCGGCCAAGGACCAGCTGGCCTCGGAGGTCATCTTCCTGACCCACAACGCCCAGCTCCACGAGGTCAACACGCAGTGGCACCCCAAGGCCGAGGAGGTGCTGTGGCGCCCGGATCTCCAGGAGACCAAGCGCTCCCAGAACGGGGCCCTCAACGTGCGGTACCGGTTCCGGGACAAGCAGCGGTACCTGGAGCAGTTCCTGGACCTGCTCCACGAGAAGCTGCCGTACTGCGACG
This sequence comes from Kocuria sp. CCUG 69068, assembly GCF_020833785.1. NCBI lineage: Bacteria > Bacillati > Actinomycetota > Actinomycetes > Micrococcales > Micrococcaceae > Kocuria > Kocuria sp. CCUG 69068. The sequence continues at coordinate 64,487 of NZ_PDDL01000009.1, read as the reverse complement.
TCCGCTACGCGTTCTGAGCCGGAGCCCGCGGGTCACGCCACCCGGGGGTCGTAGCCGTCCGACGGCCGGGAGACGGTGGTCAGCAGGAACACCGAGTCCTCCAGCGCCTCCACCGAGTGGCGGGAGTCGGTGAGGGACAGCAGCTCCCCGGCAGTGAGCTCCTCGGCGAGCTGACCGCGCTTGAGCACCCGGACCCGGCCGCGCAGCAGCTGGAGGGTGGCGGCGGGCGGGGAGACGTGCTCGGCGAGCTCCTTGCCGGCGCACAGCGCCATCATCGTCTGCCGCAGCACGCCGTCGTGGACCACGAGCTCCGCGCTGCGCCCGGCGCCGGAGGCACGCGCCCTGGTGAGATTGGCGGTGGCGAGGTCGTCGAGGCGGGTCATGGGTCCTCCTGGTGGCGCGTCAGCGGTGCGGGTTCAGAGCAGCGCGCCCTCGAGGCGCAGCAGGTACTCCTTGCGTTCCATGCCGCCGGCGTAGCCGGTGAGCCGCCCGTTGGCGCCGATGATCCGGTGGCACGGGACCAGCAGGCTGACGGGGTTGCGGCCGTTGGCCGCCCCGACCGCCTGGGCGGCCCGGGGTGCCCCGACGGCGCGGGCCACCTGCCCGTAGGTGCCGGTCGTGCCGTACGGGATCTGCGCGAGGGCGTTCCACACGCGCACCTGGAACGGCGTCCCGTGGAGGACGACGTCGGCGTCGAACTCCTGCAGCCGTCCCGCGAAGTACTCGCCGAGCTGCTCGCGGACGTGCGGGAGGAGGCTGTCGTCGCGCGCCCCGAAGGAGGTGGGGACCGGTCCCTGGCGTGCACCCTCGACGGAGAGGGCCACGAGCGCCCCCGCCTCCTCCACGAGAGCCAGCGGGCCGATGGGCGACTCCACCACGGCGTGACGCCGGACGGTCGCGGTGGTGGGCGCCGGGCTCAGTCTCAGTGCCATGGGCCGATTCTACGCCCGGCCCAGCGGCCTCCGCGGGGCGCGGGCCAGGGTGTAGGACGGTTCCCGCAGCCGGTAGGTCCACCCGTAGTTCTCGGCGCCCGTGGGGACGTTGAGCAGGGGGTCGAACCGTTCGTCGTCCCCGAACGGCGCGCCGGGACCGAGCTCGACCGTCCCGAAGCGCTGCCACGGCCCGAGCGGTGTGGCCCAGTGCAGACCGAGAACCCAGGGCTCGGCGGCGACCGACGCCCGGAAGAGGTCGGGGCGGGCCGGCAGGCGCTCCGTGCGCGGCTCGGGGTGGGCGGCGACCAGCACCGGGCCGCCGAGAGCCCGGTAGGGCATGAAGGAGGCGAATGCGCTGTCCGGCACGTGCCGGTGGAAGGTCGGGACGAAGCGGGAGAACCGCCCCTCGCCGGCGGTCGCGAGGAGGATGTCGGCCCGGCCGTCGCTGCGGCCCTCCATCTGCCCGGAGGGCGGAACGGGGCAGCGCAGGGCGAGGCCCAGGATGTCCGGCCACCCCTGCGGGAAGCCGATCGAGCGGGAGAAACGGGCCCGCACGGGATCCTCCCCGGCTTCGTCGATCCAGTGGATGCCACTGGTGCCGCCGCCCGTGCGGATCAGGACGCCCTCGAGCCCGACGCCCTCCGAGTGGATGGGCCGCTGGGGCCGGAACTGCTTGAGCAGGACGAACGGCGCCCGGGCGGCGGACCCGAGGAGGGCGCTGATGGGTGGGAACGTCATGACCCCCACGCTACCCGGGCGCGCGCCCTGCTCAGCGGAGTCGGACGCGGATCGGCCCGCGGGCTGTCCGGCCGTCGACCACGCGGCCCTGCTGGGTGATGTCCACGAGCCCGGCGTCGGCCATCCGGTACGCCTCCTGACGCACGTCCTCCATCAGGTCCCGCCAGCCCTCGGCGGCCAGAGCGCGGGCGGCCTCGGAAGGACACACGGTCTTCCCGGACCCGCGGCGGCGGACCAGGTCGAGCAGCACCGAGCGCACCTCGCTGGGCGACGGGGTGGTCACGGGCAGCTCCTCCGTCTCACCGAGTTCTAGGGTCCAGGGGCCGGGCCCCGCCTCCAGGATGTCAGAACGGCGGCGGGTCGTCGGCCGGACCAGGCCGAGGAGCGGCGCGCGGGGCACAGGGCGGAGCGGGGACCGCGAGGAAGTACGGTGCGCGCTCCGGGACCGGATGGTGGTGCTCCTGCGGATAGGTCCGGTGGACCTGCCCTGCAGGCGAGGTCCACTCCAGCACCCCGTGGTCGTGCAGTTCAGGGGCCGGGCGCTCGGGGGCCACGTGCTCCACCCGCCACCGGCCCAGCGGACCGTCCCGGTGCTTGAGCAGGTGGTGGTGCCGGCACAGGTGTGCGACGTTGTCCGCCGAGGTCCGGCCGCCGTCCGCCCAGGCGACGGTGTGGTCGAGGTCGCACCGCGACGCCCGGCGTCGACAGCCCGGGAAGCGGCACGTGCCGTCCCTGGCTCGCAGCCGGTGCTTGAGATCGGCGGGCACGGCATAGGTGCTGCGGTCCCGGTCCAGGACGGTCCCCGTGACGGGATGGGTGAGGATCCGTGACCAGGAGGGCGCGCGTGCCGCGATCCGCTCCGCGAGACCGACCGGGATGGGCCCGTAGCCCTCCAGCTCCGCACAGCGGGGAGTGCGCGGCAGGCCCTCGATGGAACCGGGGGGCAGCGTCCCGGCGTTCTCGAGGAGCGCGAGAGCGGGCACGGTGACCGTCACGTGCCCGCGGATGCCGCGAAGACGGTCGGACAGGTCGGCGGGCTCGCCGTCGAGCAGGAGGTCCGCCAGCACGTCGGCGCGCAGCTGGGGCACCGTGCGGCGCTCCGGAGCCCCGGCGGCGGGATCCGACGGTCCGCTGTCCGGGGCGCCCGCGGCGGACGACGCGGGCGACGCCGTGGCCAGGACCTGCGAGGGGAGGACCTCGGGCGGGACCGCGGGGACCGCCCGGTCGACCAGCGTGTTGAGGCGGTCCTGGATGGCGTGCGCGGTGGCCGCGTCCAGGAGGGCGCACAGCTGCGCCATGCCGTCCTCCCGGGGTTCGACCCACACGCGCCGGTCCCGCAGCGCCAGCCGGTGGCGCTGCTCCTCGGTCTCCCGCAGCAGACCTGCGCGGCGTCGGCGGGCGAGGGCGCGCAGCTGGGCCACGGTGCTGCCGGGGGCCCGGAGGAGCAGCTCGTCGACGATCCGCTGGACGGCCTGGACCGGCGCCCGCTGCTCCGGCGGGAGACCGGCGACGTCCCACACCAGCTCGCGCCACAGCTCGACGAGCACTCCCGCCTGCCGGAAGCCCACCTGGCCCTGCTCGAGCGCCTCGAGGACCTCGGGCAGGGACTCCGCAAGCAGCACGGCGTCCTCGACACGGCGCAGCGCGGTGCCCGCGGGGAGCCGGAGGGCCGGACCGATCTCATCGGCCACGTCCCGCACCGTCTGCTCAGCGGGCTCGAGGGAGTGCGGGCCCAGCCGGTCCGCCTCGGGGCGCATCCAGAGCGCCTCCACCATCCAGCGCTGCTCCCGGGCCTCCTCCTGCAGCTGCCAGAGCCGGTGGAGCAGCCGGTACTGGCGCCCCGCGGCCCGGGCCTCCGCGCGGGACTCCTCGACCAGGGCCCGCACGCCGGCGGAGAACTCCTCGCCGATCTCGGCCAGGTCCGTCTCCTCCCGGAGGGCGTCCTCCAGGCTTCGCGGCGGAACGGCGGTGGCGGCCATGGTTCATGGTCCCAGCCGGTTCCGACACGCTAAGACGTGACCCGGACCACCGTCGAGGGTCCCCGCGTCCCGCCCGGCAGGGCCGGGCGGGACGCGGGGAGTGGCTCAGGCCTGCGCGAACGGGTAGTCCGTGTAGCCCTCGGCGCTCTGCGTGTAGAAGGTCCGCGGGTCCGGCACGTTCTCCGGCAGACCCTCCGCCCAGCGCCGCACCAGGTCCGGGTTCGCGATCGCCGGGCGCCCGACGACGACGCCGTCCGCCACCCCCTCCTCGATCAGCTGCACGCTCTCCTCCCGGGTGGTCGGGACGTCGCTGAAGCCGCTGTTGGCCAGGAAGGCGCCGCCGAAGCGGGTGCGCAGCCCCTGGACGAACTCCCCCGCCGGCTCCTTGTGCAGCACGGAGAGGTAGGCGAGGCCGAGGTCCCCGATGCCGTCGACGAGAGCGGCGTACGTGGCCCGGACGTCCTCGTGGTCCGTCTCCCAGGCGTCCTGGATGTTGTGCTCGGGCGAGATCCGCAGACCGACCTTCTCCGCACCGACGGCCTCGGCCACGGCCCGGACCAGCTCGACCACGAAGCGGGCGCGGTTCTCGGGGGAGCCGCCGTACTCGTCGGTGCGCTGGTTGGCGCCCGGCGCGAGGAACTCGTGCAGCAGGTAGCCGTTCGCGCCGTGGATCTCCACACCGTCCAGGCCCGCCTCGATCGCGTTGCGAGAGGCCCGGACGAAGGACTCCACCACGCCCGGCAGCTCCTCGGCGGTCAGCGCGTGCGGCACGGGGTAGTCGGCCTTGCCCTGGTAGGTGTGCGTCTTCCCCTCGATCGCGAGAGCACTCGGGGCCACCGGCTGGGAGCCGCCGTTGATGTCCGGGTGCGTGACGCGCCCGGCGTGCATGACCTGCATGAACAGGCGGCCGTCGGCGGCGTGCACGCTCTCGGCCACCCGGCGCCAGCCCTCGACCTGCTCGGGCGTCGCGATGCCGGGCTGGTAGGCGAAGCCCTGCCCCACCACGTCCGGGTACGTGCCCTCGGTGACGATGAGGCCCATCGAGGCGCGCTGGGTGTAGTGCTCCACGTTGAGCTCGCCGGGGACGCCGTCCCGGCCGGAGCGCATCCGGGTGAGCGGCGCCATGACCAGGCGGTTCGGCAGCTCGAGGGAGCCGAGGGTGACGGGGGTGGTCAGGGTGGAGTGCGGCACGGGGAGGCCTTTCATCAGGGAACTGGTTCTTTCCGTGTCAACAGGAGATCCCCCGGAGTTATTTGCACTCCGGCTGTCTCGTTCCTCACAGCTGGTGGGAGATATACCCCCTGGGGTATAGTGGGCCTACGTGTCCTGCCCGGTGCGGCACGAACCTCTCGACCACCGCGAAGGAGAACTGAGCCATGGGCTTTCTCGGCCGACTCTTCGGCAGCACCTACGAGACCGTGGACGTGGCACGCGCCCGGGAGCTCCTGGACGGCGGGGCCGTGCTCGTCGACGTCCGCACCGCCCAGGAGTACCGCGCGGGTCATGCCCCGGCCGCCCGGCACATCCCGCTGGACGCCCTCGGCACCCGGCAGCGCGAGCTGTCCAAGGACCGGCCGGTGGTGACGGTCTGCCGATCCGGCGCCCGCTCGGCGAACGCCGCACGCCGGCTGGCCACGGCCGGCTACCAGGCGGCCAGCCTCCGCGGTGGCATGACGGCCTGGCAGCGCGCCGGCGAGCGCGTGGTGGCGAAGAACGGCCGCCCCGGCACGGTCGCCTGACCCACGCCCCGGGTCCCCGGACTCCTCATCCGCCCTCCCGGCCGGACCGGGCGCGGCCGTAGCCGCGCGGAGTGGCACCCAGCACCGACCGGAACTCCCGGGTGAGGTGGGACTGGTCCGCGAAGCCCAGCTCCGCGGCGAGCGCCCCGAGGTCCGCGGCCGGGTCCGCGCGCATCCGCTCGGCCGCCTCCTGGAGCCGACGACGACGGAGCAGCAGCTGGGGCGGCATCCCCACGAACCGGGCCGCGAGCCGCTGCAGCGAGCGCTCGGACACGTGCAGCTGCCGGGCCAGGCCGGCCGGGCTCCGCGCGACGGCCCCCGCCTCGAGGAGGTCGACCATGCGATTGGCCAGGGCGCCGTCCCGCGCCGCGGACGGGGGCACCCCCGCCGCCAGCGTCCGGACGTGGTCCGCGAGCAGGGACGCCGCCCGCAGATGCCGGCCGGCCGGATCGGCACCAGCGACAGCCCCCGCGGCGGCAGCGCGCAGCCCGGGCGCGCTGACGGACTCCGTTCCGCCGAGCGGATCCGCCGGACGCGCCCGCCGCCCGGCCGGGCCGACCCCCGCCATGGCCTCCGCGACGGCGGAGCGCAGCCCGGGCGCACTGACGGGCGCGGACCCGTCGAGCAGGTCCGCCGGGTGCTCCGTGAACAGCAGGACCCCCGCCGGGCGCAGCAGCGCGCCGACCGCCCAGCCCCGGCCCGTGAGCACCCGGGTGGACGCACGGCTCGTGGGCCCGTGCAGCGCCACCCCGTCCGGTTCGACCACCACGTTGCTCGCCGGATAGCCCAGCACCAGCTGCTCGGCCCGCTCCCCCGCCGGCAGGTCCCACTCGGGGATCCACAGCTGCCGGACGAGGTGGGCGACGTCGTCGGGCGCGGGCAGGCGCACGACCGTGGCGTGCGGTCCCGGGGTGAGGTGGCCCCGCGTGGTGGGCGGCTCGCTCATGGCACGAGCGTAACCACCCGAGGGTGGCGGGAATCTTCAAGACCGGCCGGCACCGGCTGCCTAGGCTCGGAGCATGAGCACAGAGCAGAACCTCCGTGGGGTCACCGGAGCACACACCACCGACGGGACGCCCCGGGGGTTCACGTCCCTGACCCCGTTCATCGCGGTGGTCGACGCGGCCGCGGCGCTCGACTTCTACACCCGCACCTTCGGGGCCGCCCTCGTCGACCGCACCGACATGCCCGGGCCGGACGGAACCCCCGTCGTCGTGCACGCGACCATCGATCTCGGCGACGGACGGCTCCAGCTGGGCGAGGTGAACCCCGACTTCCACCTCGTGGCCCCGCCCGCGGGCGACGACGACTGCTATTCGCTGGGCCTCTACGTCCCGGACGTCGATGACGTGGTGGCGCGTGCCGTCGCCGCCGGCGCCACCGTGCGCGAACCCGTCAGCACGTTCGTCTCCGGCGACCGCTACGGCAGCATCCGTGACCCGTTCGGCGTCCGCTGGTCGGTCATGACCCGGGTCGAGGACCTCTCCGAGGAGCAGAGCAGTGCCCGGGTCGCCGAGTGGGCGGAGTCCATGGGGCAGGAATGAGGCGTCGCGGAGGGTCCGGGCCCCGCGCGCGAACTCCTCGGACGCGCACGGGGTCCGGCCTCCGGGACGGGTCCCGGTCGCGGCTCTCCAACCCTCGACCGGGACCGTCAGCTTCTCCCTGTGTCCCGGGGATGCCCCCTCGCGCTGCTCAGCCAACCACCTCCTGCTGAACACGAGCTGAAGCAGGCTTCCTGGGCGGTGGCTCGGTGGTGCCGGTGGTGCCGTCCGTGTCCGCCGGCGCGAGCGCGCCGGCTCAGGGCGCGGCGAACCAGAAGTCGTCGAACCCGTACTTCAGCACCCGATAGGCGAAGTCGTCCTCGGTCGTCCCCGCGAGGGCGTAGTCGAAGCGGGCGATGACCTGGCGCTGAGCGTCGTACTCGGCGAACGTCAGGGCCTGGCCGCTGTTGACCACCAGCGGACCGCCGAGGTCCTGCACGTTGCTGACGATCGCGGAGTAGGGCACGGGGACGGTCTCGACCTCGCTGTAGGTCCCGGCGTTCTCGTCGACGAGGTACTTCCGGTACTCCGAGCGGAGGGAGGGGTCCGCCGTGGGCACCGGGGAAGTCCCGACGGGCACAGGGGCCGTGTAGTCCGGACGGCTTCTCATGCTCCAGAACGAGTTGTCGAACATCGTGAGGTAGTACTGGCCGTCCGCCAGCGCCGCGTCGTCGTGGCGCACCACCGAGTGCTGCCCACCGGTGTCGGGGAAGTCCCCCGTCTTCTCGAGGAGCAGGTCCTCGGCCCCGGTGCCGGCCCAGACCTCGCGCTGGCCGATGATGTAGTCGGCCGTGGGGTTCCCGTGGACGTCGTCGACCTTCAGGATCGCGGAGTTCTCGCGCGCGCTGACGATCACGGAGTCGCCGTCCGGGGACCAGTCGACCGAGTTCAGGTGCAGCCAGTCGTCCACCTCGCCCGGACCGTAGAACCCCGGGCCGTAGGGCTGGGTGCGGGACTTGTAATCGGCGAGGAGCTCCGTGAAGTCGACCGTCTTCTCGTAGGTCCCGGTCTCGAGGTCCAGGGACACCAGGACGTCCTCCACACTGCCCTTGGCGGTCTCCGTCGCCAGGATCACGAGCTTGCCGTCGTCGGTGACGTCGAAGTCGTGGTGCATCTCGAAGCCCGCCAGGACGTGCGTGGCCACGACCCGGCCCAGGCCGTCGATCCGGGCGACCTTGTCCGTCCCGACGGTGGTCACCATGGTGTCGCCGTAGAACTCCAGCCGGTCCGTGCGGTAGCCGTCGAGGTCGAACTCGGCGCGCAGCACCCCCGCGTTGTCGTAGAGCAGGGTGTAGTCGATGTGGCGCCTCAGCCCCATGACCGCGAACAGCCCGTCGGTGAGCTCCTCGGCGTTCCCCACCACGGTCCGGTCGAGGGTCGTGCGGTCGCCCGACGCGCTCGGCGGAGCGGTCATGGTGAACGAGAACTCCGTGGGCCCGCCGTCGTCGGGCTGCCAGGTGGTGGTCACGGTGTTCTCGGCGCCCGGGACCACCCCGATGAGCTGCCCCTCGAACGACGCGGCGCTCGGGTCGTGGTCCTTGGCGACGCGCGTGAAGTCCTCGGTGCCGGGAGAGCTGACGGTGTACGTCAGGGTGCCGCTGCCCTCGGTCTCGAACTGGGCGTGCACGCCGGTGGTGTTGGTGCCGAAGGGGTTGAGGACGAGCAGAGGAGCCTCGGGAGAGGAGCCCAGGGACTTCAGGTCGTCCAGCGCGGCGTCGACCACCTCCTGCACGTCCGGGGCGAAGCTGTCGCGCTCCTCGGGAACTCCGTTGCGGGTGACCGAGACGGTGTAGACGTTCGTGTCCGCCTCCGGGTAGGTCTCGGCCGTGGCCGCCACCTGCTCGGCGGCAGGCACCACGGGAGGAGCACCGGGCTGCTGCAGCACCCGCGGAGGCCCGACCGCGAGGGCCGGGCCCCCCGACACGACCAGAGCGGCCGCCGTGAGCAGGGTGACGGAACGAGCACGCGATCGGTGGGACATCTGGGACTCCTGGCGGTGGGCGCGGCGGTGAAGTCCGGCCGATTGTAGCCACGCAAGACCCCTCTGATAAGGGGCGATGTCTTTGCGGGGGCTAACGCCGCACCCCAGGCGCATGTCGGCGACGGGAATGTCCCCGGATGACCTCCGGGCGGTCCGGCGATCCGTGCCGTGCCGTCCTGCGGGTGCCGCTCCGGGTCCGCCTCACTGACCCCCGCCCGGCTCGCACCGGTCGGCGCAGTCGCGCAGCCGCGCCACGAGCTCCTGCGCCGCCGGGTCCTGGTCGAACTCGCTCACCACGAGGCGCCGGACGCCGGAGCTCTCCTGGACCTCGATCACGTAGGACTGCTGGTCGGCCGCTCCCTGACGGGTCGTCGGGGCGGTCGATCCCAGCCGGTGCGCCAGGACGGTCTCGAAGAGGTCGAGGAGCGCGTCCTGCTGCGCCCGGGGCAGGGACTCGGTCTCGAAGCTCCGCTCCACGGCCAGGCCGGGGAAGTACGCGAGGCCTCCCTCGAGGCGGTAGCTGACTCTCGCCATGGACGGCACCGTCCCTCCGTCGGACGCGGATGGCCAAGACCGGGCCCGCGCGGGGACCGGCGGGGCCGGTGAGGAATCAGTTCCCGACTATACCCGCGGCGCCCTTCCGGGTCAGGCGCCAGCACCCGTCCGCTCCGTCGAACGTGGTCATGGCGCCCGTGGCGACGTCGCCCACCAGGGTGCCGGCGTACCGGGCCGCACCGGCGTCGAAGGACAGGAGCAGGGTGCCGTCCTGCTGGTGCCACTGGCCGGACAGCTCTCCGGTGAACGAGCCGTTGTCGTGGAAGGTCAGATGCACCCGCGCGGAGGAGTCCGTGCAGCCCCAGCTGTACTGGAGCACCCACTCGTCCGCGAGGGCGCCCACGGACCGGGTCGCCTCGGGCGCAACCCCCACCTGCTGCCAGGCGTCCGCCACCACGGCCTGCTCCGCGGGTCCGAACAGGGCGGCGGCGTGCTCGATCGTGAGGCCCGCGAAGTCCTTGAACTGCGCGACCCACCGCAGGCGCCGCAGCTCGGGATCACGCATCGCGGCGTACCAGATCCGGCCGGCCCTGTCCCAGCTGTGGCCGCCCAGTCCGGTCGCCGCGAGGCAGAACGCCCGGTTCGGGATGCCGGAGTTGATGTGCACCCCGCCGTTGTCGTCCAGGGTGTGCACGAAGCGGGACATGTGGTCCGGCTGCGGGTCCTTGCCGAGCACGTCGTCGTCGAACGCGGTGCCGGGTGCCTTCATCGAGCGGAGGCCCACCCCGTTGACGGCGCTCGTGAACAGGCCTGCACCGATGATCCAGTCGGCGTCCGCCGCCGTCTGGCGGGGAACGGCCACGTACTGCTTGACCATGGCCCCGATGACGTCGGAGAAGTGCTCGTTGAGCGCCCCGGACTGGTACATGTACAGCAGGTCTGACTCGTGCGTGGTGATGCCGTGCGCGAGCTCGTGCCCGATGACGTCCACGGCGGCGGTGAAGCGGTTGAAGTACTGGCCGTCGCCGTCCCCGAAGATCATCTGCCGGCCGTCCCACGCCGCGTTGTTGTACTTCTCCTGGTAGTGCACCGTGCCGAGCAGGGGCATGCCGGCGTCGTCGAGGGAGTTGCGCCCGAAGACCTCCTGCAGGAGGTCGAACGTGGAGCCCAGCCCGTCGTACGCCTCGTCCACGGCGGGGTCCCCGCTGGCGGGGGCTCCCTCCGAGCGCACGAGCGTCCCCGGGAGCTCCGCGGTGTTGCCGGCCGAGTGGATCTTCCGCTCCCTGTGGGCGGTCGCCTGCGCCGCGACGGACCGCGCAGTGAGGTCCGCGATCAGCCGTTCCGCCCGGACCGTGGTGTCCACGGCCAGTGCGGCCAGGGCGTTCCTGCGGGTCTGCTCGTCCCCGTGCACCGCCATCTGCTCGTGCACGTACGGCGGGATCACCCCGCAGAACGTTCCGTGCCGGTGTCCGTGGTCCGTGGTCATCGCTTCCCCACCCCTCCGCATCAGATCCGGTTGCCCGCGGCGTCCAGCTCACCGGGCGCCGTCCCCGGGCCGTCCGGCGCACCGGGCGCCGTCCCCGCGGAGTCCAGCCTCCGCCCGGCGACGTCCGCCGGCTGCCCGGCGCTGCTGTCCGCGGATCCCGGCCCGCCGGCGGATCCCTGCCTGGCCAGGTACCAGCAGCCGCCCGGCGAGCCGTCGAAGGAGGACATCGCTCCTGCTCCCGCGGTGCCGGTGACCGTGCCGCCGTACTGCGCGGGACCGTCGGCGAAGCGGAGCAGCAGGGTGCCGTCCTGCTGCCGCCAGGCGCCGGAGAACCCCCCGCCCGAGAAGGTGCCGTCCGGGTCGAACACGAGGCCCACCCTGCCGTAGTCGTCGGTGCAGCCCCAGCTGAAGTGGAGCACCCACGGACCGGAGATCGTCACTGTTCCGCCCCTTTCCTCGCCCGGCGCACGAGCACCGGCGGGACCGCTGACCGGGTGCTCCGGGAGCCGGAGAACCATGTGCAGCGATCATCCCACCAGGATCCGACGGCGTACCGGCCGGCGCGGAAATCAGCAGCCGGTGCCCTGCGGGTTCTCGAGGCAGTCGTCCGCGTAGTTGCGCACCGTGGAGCGCCAGACGCTGATCGGCACGGGCGCGCTCGCGACGTCGTTGAGCCCCGCCACGGGCAGCCATGGTCCACCCGCCACGGAGTACTCGCCGGAGAACCAGGTGGTGAGCGAGACGGCGTAGTCACCCGTCTCCGTGTAGACGTGACTGGTGTCGGTCTCCACGTCCCACGCCCCCTCCGCGAGCGGGGCGCCGCTGAGCTCGGTCGGCCCGAGCGCGGTCCCGTCGCCGTAGTCCCATGCGTACTGGACCGGCACGGCGCGCACCTCGACCGGGAAGCCACCCAGCTCGGTGCTGAACTGCTGGGGCCGGGCCTCCGCCCAGACGTTGGTGTGCATGCCCCGCAGCGTGTCGGGCGCGGGCTGGACAGCACTGGCCGCGGGCGCGACGGCGAGCGTCCTGAAGTCCTGCAGGGTGAAGGTCGGCAGCTCCACGACCTCCTCGCCGCCCTCCGCCTCGGCGACCGCCACGCACATCGGCTCGCCCCACGGCGTGCTGGGCCCCTCCCCCTGCCGGACGACGACGTTCATGTAGACGCCCTCCCCACCGTCGGCAGTGGTGCAGTCCCGCTCCGCCAGGCAGTCCTCGAGGATGTCACCCGTCCGGTTGGTGCACGGGTTCTGCAGGCCGAACGTCTGCTGCTTCGACTGCGCGATGGTGTCCGGGTTGAACGGCCGGTCGACGCCCTGGTCGCTCAGGTACTGGCGGAGCGCCTTCTGGAAAGCGGGGTCCTCGTCCGGGTCGTAGTCGACCGGTTGCGCACCCACGGCAACTGAACCTTGTTGGTGGTCATTGCCGACCACAATCGGCGGCCTCTCATCGAGCCGGACCTCCAGTTTCATCTTGTCCCCGTCTGCCACAGCAGTCGTCGACTTCGAGATATCGGCATTGCGCTGACCATGCATGGAATACCCACTCTTGAGCCGAGTTGCCTTATCCGCCCAACCATCTTCTTCACCGAGGGCTCCGACAGTTGCCGATTGAAAAAAGAGGAGAACTAGAACAAAGATTCCGAGGATCTTGTTTTTGTCCATTGAATTATCCTGTGCCCGGCATGTTTGCAGCGGTTATATATATCCATAGCCCCTGCGAATAATCCAAGTAAACAGGGAATGGGTCTCCTCGACCAGTGCGCGGGAAGGCTTCGTATGTGACTTCTCCGCCCTCAACCAGCTTCAGCCCCTCGGCGCTGGTTAGTACAATCGGCTTATAGATCCCGTCGGAGGAACGTTCAATATTTGCATCCTGTATTAGAGGGGTCTCTCGACCACCAATGAACCAAGCGCCATCGGCGTACACATCTTCCACAAATTTTAATTGCTCCATGCACACATCGCAGGCGTCGCTGACAACTTCGCGTGCGTATTTTGCCTCACCGGTTTGATGGGCGTACCACATGGCGTCGGACCAGTAGTCGAGGAAGGCCTGCGCCCCGTCCCGGGACTCCTCCTTCGCCAGGTCCGGCATGACGGGCTTCGGCACGTTCTGCGCGGGCCCGTCGAGCGAGGCCGGCACGTAGTCGGCGGGAGTGGCGTCCGGACCAGGCTCCGATGAGCTCGCCGCAGCCGATGAGGCAGTGCTGGAAGGGGACGCCGCGGCGCCGTCGTCGTCGGGACCGCATCCCGTGAGGAGCAGTGCCGCCAGGGCGACGCCCCCGACCACTGTGCCGACTGGGCTGGACCGCACCATGAAGTTCCCCGCTTCGCTCTGCCACGGCCGGACGGGCCGTCTGGATGGGTCAGATGGTAAGCGCCCCCCACTGTGCGGGAGCAACCCCTGTGGACACGCCGAAACTCGCGTTTTCATGGGGCCTGGTCAGCGGCACCATGGTCACGACTTCGTTAATGTCACTCCGACTCGAACAGTGTTATAGTCGCTGCAACCAGAAGGCACTGGACGTGAGGGAGGTGACGATGACCGCGCAGAACGTGGAACTGGCGGTGTCGACCGTCATCTTCGCCGCCCGCGACACCGGCCCCGACGGCGGCAAGGAACTCTGGCTGCCCCTCGTCCGCCGCATCCGCGACCCCTTCCGGGGGATGTGGGCCCTGCCCGGCGGACCACTCCAGCCGCACGAGGACCTCGAGGCCTCCGCCGCCCGGTCCCTGCAGCTCACCACCGGCCTGCAGCCCGGCTACCTCGAGCAGCTCTACGCCTTCGGCGGCCTGACCCGCTCGGCGAACGCCGAGGAGCGCGTCGTCTCGATCGTCTACTGGGCCTCGATCCGCACCGACCAGACCTCCGACCTGCACGCCGACCTCAACGTCACGTGGATGCGCACCTCCGAGCTGCCGCCGCTGGCGTTCGACCACAGCGACATCGTGGACTACGCCCTCTACCGGCTGCGCAACAAGATCACCTACAGCCGCGTGGCCCACTCCTTCCTCGGCGAGACCTTCACCCTCGCCGCCCTGCGTGAGGTGCACGAGGCGATCCTCGGCACCCCCCTGGACCCGGCCAACTTCCGGCGCCAGGTGCTCGCGTCCGGCGCCGTCCTCGACACCGGCACCCGCCTGGAGGGCACGCGTCATCGCCCGCCCCGGCTCTACCGCTACAACCACGACCTCGACCTCGCCGACCGCACCCCGGCCGGCCGCAGCACCCAGGAGCAGACATGACCTCCGTCGCCACCCGCATCGACCTGCTGACCGGGAAGCCGGCCGGCCTGCCGGGAACCGCCCCGGCCCCGAGCACCTGCAGCACCGACCTCTCCGCGAACCCCTGGGACTTCGCACCCGCCGTCTCCGCCGGCTACGGCCCCGGGGCCTCCGAGGACGACGTGGTGCCCGCCGGCGCCCCCGCCCAGCCCGTGATCCCCGAGGAGTACCAGCACGCCTCCGCCGAGGAGCTCGACCGGCGGATCACCGCCGCCAAGCAGACCCTCGGCGAGCGCGTGGTGGTGCTCGGGCACTTCTACCAGCGGGACGAGATCGTCAAGCACGCCGACTTCCTCGGCGACTCGTTCCAGCTGGCCCGCGCCGCCAGGAGCAAGCCGGAGGCCGAGGCGATCGTGTTCTGCGGCGTGCACTTCATGGCCGAGACCGCCGACATCCTCTCCGGCGAGCACCAGTCCGTGATCCTGCCCAACCTCGCCGCCGGCTGCTCCATGGCGGACATGGCCGACGAGGACTCCGTCGAGGAGGCCTGGGAGCAGCTCATGGACATCCTCGGGGAGACCGACGACGACGGCCGGCAGACCGTGGTCCCCGTGACGTACATGAACTCCTCCGCGGCGCTCAAGGCGTTCTGCGGCCGGCACGGCGGCATCGTGTGCACCTCCTCCAACGCCGCGACCGTCCTGGAGTGGGCCTTCGAGCGCGGTCGGCGGGTGCTGTTCTTCCCGGACCAGCACCTGGGCCGCAACACCGCCAAGGCCATGGGGATCCCGCTCGAGCGAATGCCGATGTGGAACCCCCACAAGGACCTCGGCGGGAACACCGCGCAGGACCTGCAGGATGCCGAGGTGATCCTCTGGCACGGCTTCTGCTCCGTGCACCGCCGCTTCACCGTGGCCCAGATCGACAAGGCCCGCGCCGAGCACCCCGGCGTGCGGGTGATCGTGCACCCCGAGTGCCCCATGCCCGTGGTCGACGCCGCCGACGAGAACGGCTCCACCGACTACATCCGCAAGGCAATCGACGCCGCCGGGCCCGGCAGCACCTTCGCGATCGGCACCGAGATCAACATGGTCAACCGGCTCGCCGACCAGCACCCCGAGCACACGATCTTCTGCCTGGACCCGGTGATCTGCCCGTGCTCCACGATGTACCGGATCCACCCCGGCTACCTCGCGTGGGTGCTCGAGGAGCTCGTGGCCGGGCGCGTGATCAACCGGATCTCCGTGGACGCCGCGACCGCCCGGGACGCCGAGGTGGCGCTCGAGCGGATGCTGGCGGCGCTGCCGCGGTGAGCACGCACCCGGCACCGCGCGTGCTCGTGGTGGGCAGCGGCATCGCCGGCCTCACCGCGGCCCTGCGCGCCGCGGGCCACGGTCTCGACGTGACGCTGCTGAGCAAGGACGCCCTGGACGAGACCGGCACGGCCCGCGCGCAGGGCGGGATCGCGGCCATGACGGCCGCGCTCCCGGCCGGCCAGCCCCGCGACTCCGAGGAGCTGCACGTCCAGGACACCCTCGCCGCGGGGGCGGGGACGTGCGACGACGACGCCGTGCGCGTCCTCGTGCGCGACTCGGCGGCCGCGATCGACGAGCTCGTGGCGCGCGGTGTGGCCCTCGACCGCGCGGCCGGACCGGACTCCCCCTGGCTCGAGGGTCTCGAGGGCGCCCACTCCGTGCCCCGGATCCTGCACGCCGGCGGCGACGCGACCGGCCGCGAGATCCAGCGCGCCCTCCTCGCCGCCGCGCTGGCGGCCGAGACCGCGGGGCGCCTGACGGTCCTGCGGCGCACCATGCTGGTCGACGTCGTGCTCGCCCCCGACGGCCGCGCGGCCGGGGCCCTCGTCCTGGCGGGTCCCGGGGACCGGCTCCACGAACTGGCCGCGGACGCCGTGGTGCTCGCGACCGGCGGGGCCGGACAGCTCTACCCCCACACCACCAATCCGGCCGTGGCCACCGGTGACGGCATCGCCGCGGCCCTGCGGGCGGGCGCCGCCGTGGCGGACCTGGAGTTCGTGCAGTTCCACCCGACCGCCCTCGCCGCCCCGGGCTGCTTCCTGGTCTCCGAGGCCGTCCGCGGGGAGGGCGCGGTGCTGCGGGACAGCACGGGCCGGCGCTACCTCGAGGACGTGCACCCGCGCGCGGAGCTAGCCCCCCGCGACGTGGTGGCCCGCGAGAACGTCCGCCGGTCCCTGGCCCAGGGCGGCCGGCCGGTCCTGCTCGACTGCACCGCGCTGAGGCCGTCCGGCCCGCACGGAGGCGGCACGACCGCCGAGTTCCTCGCCCGGCGCTTCCCCACGATCGACGCCGCCCTGCGGGCCCACGGCCTCGACTGGTCCCGCGAACCGGTCCCGGTCACCCCGGCGGCCCACTACCTGATGGGCGGCGTCGCCACCGACGGCCTCGGCCGCACCACCGTCCCGGGGCTCTACGCCGTGGGCGAGTGCGCAGCCACGGGCGTGCACGGCGCCAACCGGCTGGCCTCCAACTCGCTGCTGGAGGGCGCCGTCTTCGGGGCCCGCGTGGCCGACGCACTGCAGGCGAACTCGCTGCGCACGGACGCGCCGGGAACCGGCCGAGCGGCCGACGACGCCCCGGCGCGCCTCGCCCTGCCCGACCCCGCCGAGATCCTGCCGGCGGCCGGTCGTTCCGGGATCGCGGCCGCCCGGTCCCGGAGCACTGTGTCCTTCGACAGGGACGCCGTGCCGTTCGACCGCGGGCAGTTCCAGGACGCCATGTGGGCGGGCGCCGGTGTCCTGCGCGACCGTTCGCGGCTCGAGGCACTGGCCCGGCGGCTGGCCGGCTTCCGCCCGTCCGCCGGTCTCTCCCGCCGTGCAGTGGAGGACCAGAACCTGCTGACCGTGGGACGCGCCGTGACCGCCGCTGCCCTGCACCGCACCGAGTCCCGGGGCGCCCACTTCCGGGAGGACTTCCCGGCACCCGATCCCGCCCGCGCGCGACGCACGTTCTGGCGCCTGGACTCCGCCCCGGATGAGGCCACTGTCCCGGCCCTGATCGGGACACATACTTCCATCGACATGTTCGACCTACCGGAGAGGATCCCCGCATGCTGACCCGAGCCGCCATCACCGAGGTCGTGGAGCGGGGGCTCGCCGAGGACGCGCCCTGGGGCGACATCACCTCCGAGCACCTCATCCCCGCCGGCACCACCGCCCGGGCCGAGCTCGTGGCGCGCGAGGCCGGCGTCTTCTCCGGCGGGCAGGTCTTCGCCGCGACGTTCGCCGCCGCGGACCCCGCGGTGGCCGTCGAGCTGGTCTCCGCCGAGGGCGACCGCTTCGAGGCCGGGGACACCCTGGCCGTGGTGACCGGTCCCGCCCGGGCCGTGCTGACCGGCGAGCGCGTGGCCCTGAACCTGACCCAGCGGATGTGCGGGATCGCCACCCTGACCGCCCGCTACGTCGCCGCCGTCGAGGAGACGGTCGCCCGCGTGGAGCAGGCCGCGAACCTCCCGTCCGGCACGATCACCCGCACCCGAGTGGCCGACACCCGCAAGACCACCCCGGGGCTGCGGGCGCTCGAGAAGCACGCCGTGCTCAGCGGCGGCGGGCACAACCACCGGCACTCCCTCTCGGACGCCGTGATGGCCAAGGACAACCACCTGGCCCTGCTCACGGCCGACGGCACCGATCTGACCGGCGCCCTGCGGAAGCTGCGCCGTCGTCTCCCCCACACGGTGCACCTCGAGGTGGAGGTGGACCGGCTCGACCAGATCGAGGCGGTCCTGGCCGGCGGCGCGGACACGATCCTGCTCGACAACTTCTCGCTGGACGACCTCGTGAGCGGCGTGGCGATCATCGACGGCCGGGCGACCGTCGAGGCCTCCGGCGGCGTGAGCCTGGAGACCGTCGGGGACATCGCGGCCACCGGGGTGGACGTCATCTCGGTGGGCGCGCTCACCCACTCCGCCCGCAACCTGGACCTGGGCCTCGACATCGGGCTCGGCAGCGGCCACGGCACCGGGACGGGATGACGGTGCTGTACCTCGACTCGGCCGCCACCACCCCCGTCCGGCGGGAGGTCCTGGAGGCCATGTGGCCCTATCTCACGCAGGAGTTCGGCAACGCCTCGAGCCACCACGAGGCGGGCCGGCAGGCGCTGGCCGGGCTGGACCGGGCCCGCGGGACGGTCGCGCAGGTGCTGAACTGCCGGCCCGCCGAGGTCGTGTTCACGTCCGGCGGGACCGAGGCCGACAACCTGGCCGTCAAGGGCATCGCCCTGGGCCGCCGGGACCGGGACCCCGCGTGCACGCACGTGGTGACGAGCGCCGTCGAGCACCACGCCGTGCTCGACTCCGCCCGGGACCTGGCCCGCTGGGACGGCTTCGACGTCACCGAGCTGGGCGTGTCCGCCGAGGGGTTCGTGGACCCCGCCGCCCTGGAGAGGGCTGTTCGTCCGGGCACCGCAGTGGTATCCGTGATGCATGCGAACAACGAGACGGGTACGGTCCAGGCGATCGCCGACCTGGCTGCGGTGGCTCGGGCGCGGGACGTCCCGTTCCATACGGATGCGGTCCAGACGGCCGGGTCGCTGGAACTGGACGTACAGGCGCTCGACGTGGCGGCGCTGAGCCTCGCCGGGCACAAGATCGGGGGACCCAAGGGCGTGGGGGTGCTGTTCCTGCGCCGCGGGACCCCCCTGCGCCCGTTGCTGAGCGGCGGCGGGCACGAGCGCGGCCGGCGCTCCGGGACCTCGAACGTGGCCGGCGCCGTCGGCCTCGCCACGGCCCTGCGGCTGTCCGCCGAGGAGCGGGCGGCGAAGTCGGTGCGCCTGGCCGAGCTGCGGGACCGGCTGATCACCGGGATCCTGTCCGCGGTCCCGTCGGCCGTGCTGACCGGCCCGGACCCCCGGGAGCGGCCGGCGGCGCGGCTGCCCGGCAACGCCTCGTTCTGCTTCCCCGGCGTCAACGGCGAGACGGTCCTGGTGGACCTGGAGGCCCGCGGGCTGCTCGTCTCCTCGGGCTCGGCCTGCGCGGCCGGGGACACCGAGCCCTCCCACGTGCTGACCGCCATGGGCTTCCCCGCCGAGGTCGCCACCACCGCGGTCCGGTTCACGCTGTCCGCCGAGGTCACCCCGGAACAGGTGGACGGGATCGTGGCGGCGGCCCGGGACGTCGTCGAGCGGCTGGTCGCGGCGCGCGGCTGAACGCGCTCAGCCGACCGGGACCGGGAGCGCGACCGGCACCGGGTGCTGCAC
Source organism: Kocuria sp. CCUG 69068 (assembly GCF_020833785.1). Taxonomy (NCBI): domain Bacteria; kingdom Bacillati; phylum Actinomycetota; class Actinomycetes; order Micrococcales; family Micrococcaceae; genus Kocuria; species Kocuria sp. CCUG 69068. Next base: position 45,141 of record NZ_PDDL01000009.1, on the reverse strand, counting down.
CCCGGCGTGCACGACAGCCAGGACCGGCTCGCCCTTCTGCTCCGCGCTCCGCGAGCTCTCCGGCACCAGGACCCAGGAGGGGTCCGGGCAGGAGTGGGGCGCGGGGCCCTCGGGAACCGCGCTCGAGGCGCCCCGGCCGTCGAAGCCCTCCAGCCGGAAGCCGACGACCGTCCGCCACCACAGGGTGCTCGGCGTGCTCGCGATCCCCCGGGTCTCGGTGATCACCAGGTCCGTCCGCCGCGTCAGGACCTCGGCGGTCCCCGGCTTCACGCACTCCCACGAGATCTCGGTCACCGACTCGGTCTCCGCCACGAACTCGAGCGAGGCCGCGTTGGCCTGCAGCGTCTCGTCGTCCCAGCCGAGCGCGGCCCGGGCGTCGGCGGCGGTCACGAAGCCGGTGCCGTCCTCGTGGAGCTGCGTGGCCGCCCAGGCCGGCGCCGCCAGCCCGATCGACACCCCCGCCGCCGCGAGAGCCGCCAGTACCACGATGACCTTGTGCATGTGCTTCCCCAATCCCCTGTCCCCCGACACCGGGGACGCGCTCCCGGATCGTTTTTCCGAACGCTAATGCAGGCACGGGGGGCCGATCCAGCGGCGTGACCCATCTGTGACCCCCTGTCCGACCTGCGGCGACACATGCGGTGCCGCGCAGCGCGCCCCTCAGGCCGCTTCCTCCCGCTCGGTGGGCACCGGGTGCGCCACCCCGTCGTGGACGACCTCCAGGGCAGGCCCCTCGTGCGCCTGCGCCCGTTCGGTGGACCGGGGCACCCGGGACCACGCCCCGTCCTGGTCCCCGCCCCCGTTCCCCGGGCAGGCGTCGAGGTCGGGGCCCTCGACCACGGAGACGGACACGGCGTCCTCGGCGAAGCCCTGCAGCTCGAAGCCCGTGACGGCACCCGTCACCGAGCTCCGCTGCACGGTGGCGACCAGGTCCGCCCGGGCGGTCGTCGTCGTCCGCCGCTCCTGCACGGCCACGGCGCCGGTGAGCTCCTGGACGCACTCCCACGACGCGGTGGCCACGGTGACCGTCTCCGCGACGAGGTCCAGCTCCGCGGCGGAGGTCTGCAGCCGGTCGTTGGTCCAGCCCACGGCCCGCAGGACGTCCTCCCGGCCGACGGAGCCCGTGCCGTCCGGGCGCAGCGTCACGGCCGCCGCGGCCGGCACGGTCAGCGCGACGGACGCCGCCGTCACGGCCGCCACCACGCAGGTCAGCAGTCTCTTTCCCACTCGATCTCCCCCAGTCCCCCCTGTCCCCCGACAGGAGTCCGGCCATCGGGCCGTGCTGGGGAGGCTAATGAAAAGTCGTGGACGCGTCCAGCCCGGACGGCGCGCGACCGGTCCCGCGCCTCAGCCGGCGGCCTGCTCGCGCAGGACGTTCTTGCGGATCTTGCCGGACGCGGTGCGGGGCATCTCGTCCACGAGGCTCAGCGTCTTGGGGACCTTGTAGCGGGCCAGCCGGCCGGCCAGGTGCTCCTGGATCGTCCCCGCGGTGAGCTCCCGCCCCTCCCGGGGGACGACGACGGCGTGCGGCACCTCGCCCCACTTCTCGTCGGGCACGCCGATGACCGCCACAGCGGCCACCTCCGGCAGCTCGAGGATGGCCGCCTCGACCTCCGCCGGGTAGATGTTCTCCCCGCCGGAGATGATCATGTCCTTGATCCGGTCCGCGACGAACAGGTAGCCGTCCTCGTCCAGGTAGCCCAGGTCCCCGGAGTGGAACCACTCCCCCTCGAAGGACCCCGCCGCGTCGGGGCGGTTCCAGTACTCCCGGATGACGTTGGGCCCCGAGAGCAGGATCTCCCCCGCCTCGCCGGGAGCCGCGGGCTCCCCCGCCGCGTCCACGATCCGCACGTCGGAGAAGAAGTGCGGCAGCCCGGAGGAGCCCGCCTTCTCGCGGGACTTCGCGGCGGGGAGGTTGGTGGCGCCCGGGGAGGTCTCCGTCATGCCGTAGCTGGCGGTGAAGGCCAGTCCCCGGTTCTCGTAGGCGTCCAGGACCCGCATGGGCACCGCGGAGCCGCCGCAGGTGAGCTTGCGCAGGGAGGAGAGGTCCGTGGTGTCCCAGTCCGGGTGCTCGCACAGCATCTGGTAGGTGGTCGGCACCCCGGAGAGCCAGGTGACGCGGTGGCGCTCGATGAGCTCCAGCACCCGGCCGGGCACGAACTTGGACTCGAGCACCAGCGTGGCGCCCTTCAGCAGCGTCGGCAGCACCCCCATCCCGAGCGAGGCCACGTGGAACATCGGGGAGATCATGAGCGCGACGTCGTCGGCCGCCACGTCGTAGTCGACCAGGACGTTGAAGCAGTTCCAGGTGAAGTTCCCGTGGGTCAGACAGGCGCCCTTGGGCCGGCCGGTGGTCCCGGAGGTGTAGAGGATCACGGCGAGGTCGTCCAGGCCCACCGGGACGTCCTCCGTCCAGGGCTCGGCCTCCGCGATCACCGTCCCGAGGGCGGGGACCCCGTCCGCGTCCTCCCCGTCCGCGCCCTCCTCGGCCGCGTCCTCCCCCGCCACGACCCAGCGGACCACGTCCGGCAGGTCCCGGGCGGCCGGTGCGGCCAGGCCCGTCAGGGCGGCGTCGTGGATCAGCACCGAGACGTCCGCGTCCTCGAGCTGGTAGCGGATCTCGGGGACGGCCAGGCGCGTGTTGAGGGGGACGAGGACCGCGCCGAGCGCTCCCGCGGCGAACATCGCCTCCAGGAAGGCCGGGCTGTTCTCCCCGAGGAACGCCACCCGGTCCCCGGGGCCCACGCCCCGGCCGGACAGGGCCGTCGCGAGGCGCCGGGACCGGTCGTGCAGCTCCCGGTACGTCAGCGTGCGCTCGCCGTGGATCACGGCCGTCCTGGGCCCGGACTTCTCGAGCCTCCGGACGAGCCAGGATCCCAGTCCCTGATTGCGCATGCGATCGTCTCCTCAAACAGTCGTCAAAGCCAATAGTTGAAAAGTTCCACTATTAGCCTCCAGCGTAGAGAGAGCTGGATCACATTGTCCAGGCCCCCGGGCGAACCCGACCCCGCGCGACTTTCCCACTTATGTCATCTTCTCAATGGTTGACATCTTCAATTGATTGCTGTTCCAATGGTCACACTGCGAGTCGGCCCACACCACCGCCCGGACGCACCCGAGGACCGGGGCCGACCCGTCCGCCGCACCGGAGCCCCGTCCCGGCGGCACACCCACTCTCTCTGCCCCAGAGCAAGGAACCGCCATGTCAGCAGCACCCGGCACCCTGGCGTCCCTGGACGCCCGCGCCAGGAACAAAGAGGCGCGCAAGGTCATCTTCTCCAGCTACCTCGGCTCCACCATCGAGTTCTACGACTTCCTGCTCTACGCCTCGGCCTCCGCCCTGGTCTTCCCCCACGTGTTCTTCACCGACCTCGACCCGCTGGCCGGCACCATCGCCGCGTACGGCACCTTCGCCGCCGGCTACCTGGCCCGCCCGCTGGGCGGGGCGGTCTTCGGCCACTTCGGCGACCGCCTGGGCCGCAAGAAGATGCTCATCATCTCGATGCTGATCATGGGCATCGCCTCGACGCTCATCGGCCTCATCCCCAGCGCCGCCGTCATCGGCTCCTGGGGAGCGGTCATCCTGATCCTCCTGCGGGTGTGCCAGGGCATCGCCGTGGGCGGCGAGTGGGGCGGAGCCGCACTGATGGCCCTGGAGCACTCCGCGAAGGGCAGGCGGGGGTTCGCCGCGTCCTTCACCAACGCCGGCGCCCCGACCGGCGCCGCACTGGGCACCTTCGTCCTGGGCCTGTTCGCCGCCATGCCGGAGGAGCAGTTCCTCTCGTGGGGCTGGCGCGTCCCGTTCCTGCTATCCGTCCTGCTGCTGGCCGTGGGCGTCTTCGTGCGCTCCCAGGTGTCCGAGAGCCCGATCTTCCAGGCCGCGCTGGCCAAGGAGGCCGCGGAGGGCCCCACCGCCAAGCGCAAGGTGCCCATCGTCGAGGTGCTGCGCCGCCCCCGCGCCCTGGTCTACACGATGCTGGCGGGGGCCTCCGGGTTCGCCCTCCAGGTCTTCCTGGCCACCTTCGCGGTCGCCTACGCGGTCGAGCGCGGCGCCGACCGGCAGCCGGTCCTCTACGCCTTCGCCCTCGCGTCCGTGCTCAGCGTGTTCTTCGTGGTCGGCATGGGCCGCCTGTCCGACCAGCTGGGCCGGCGCCCCGTCATGGTCGTGGGGCTGGTGCTGTTCATCGCCCTCATCCTCCCCATGTTCTCCTGGCTGGCCACCGGCAACGTGCTGCTGATCTTCGTGACCTTCACCATCGGGCTGGCCTGCCACGCCGCGATCTACGGACCGCTGGCGGCCTTCATCTCGGAGCAGTTCGGCACGTCGTCCCGCTACACCGGCGCGTCACTGGGCTACCAGTTCGCCACCCTGATCGGGGCGGGCTTCACCCCCACGATCCTCGCCTCGATCTACGCCTCCTCCGGGCAGGCCATCGCCCCCGTGGTCTGGTACCTGGCCGGGATGGCGGTGGTCAGCGCGGTGTTCATCCTGCTCACCCGTGAGTCCAAGGACTTCGACCTGGAGACCCACGAGCACTGACGCCGCCCGCTGCGGAGCACCTGCGGCACCGAGCCCCCGCCTCGTCACCGCCCTCCCCGATCGACCGGGGAGAGGGGGCGGGGCGGGGGCTCGGCGTCGTCGAGGGCCGGGGGAGCGGTCCGTCAGAAGGCCACCTTCTTCAGCAGCCGGGACAGCTCCTCCCGCTCCGCCGGGGAGAGCGGGGAGAGCGACTCCGCGGTGGAGTTCTCCACCAGGACCCTGGCCCGGGCGTACAGCTCCCGGCCGGCGGCGGTGGGGGCGATGATCTTCGAGCGGCGGTCCCGCGGGTCGGTCCGGCGCTCCACCGCGCCGCGCCGCTCGAGGTCGTCGAGGATGGCCACGATCTGACTGGGGTCCAGCACCAGGAACTGGCTGAGCTCGCGCTGCGTCAGCTGCTCCTCGCCGCAGGCCAGCGCCAGGACCGAGTAGTGGCGCACCTTCAGCTCCAGCTCCGCCAGCCTCCGATTGGCCGCCGAGGAGCCCGTCGAGGCGGCGCGGGCCATCAGGAAGACCGGCTCCGCCGTCAGCTCCGCCTCGAGGAGGCGCTCGAGACCGGCGGACGGGTCGGTGGGCGTGGTCATAGCGTCTCTCCTGGGGCCGGGGACCCCAGTCTACGGAATCCGTGCCCCCAGCATAGATGGAGGTTCTTAACCATTGACATTCTCAACGAATAGCGGTGGAATGGGGACGAACCCGCAGCAGTGACGGGCGTCACCCCGTCCGCCGATCCACGAGCGCCGATCCGTCAGCGCCGATCCGTCAGCGAAGGAGCCACCCCATGGCACAGGACAGCACCGCATCCCCGAGCACCACCCCTCTCGCCGGCAAGGTCGCCGTCGTCACCGGCTCCGGCCAGGGTCTGGGCCTGGCCTACGCCCAGGAGCTCGCCCGCCAGGGCGCGGCCGTGGTCATCAACGACGTCGACCAGGCCACCGCCGAGAACGCCGTCGCCTCCATCACCGGGACCGGCGGGCGGGCCGTCGCCGTCGTCGCCCCCGTGGGCTCCACCGAAACCGCCACCGCCCTGGTGCAGGGTGCGGTGGAGGCCTTCGGCCGCCTCGACGTCCTCGTCACCAACGCCGGGGTGCTGCGCGACAAGTCCCTGCTGAAGATGACCGACGAGGACTTCGACCTCGTCATCCAGGTGCACCTGCGCGGCACCTTCACCTGCGCCCGCGAGGCCTACCGGTACTTCAAGGAGAACGGGGTCCCCGGGCGGATCATCACCATCGGCTCCCCCACCGGCCAGTACGGCAACTTCGGCCAGACCAACTACGCGGCGGCGAAGGCCGGGATCGTGGGCATGGTCCGCACCTGGGCCCTGGAGATGAAGAAGGCCGGCGTCACCGCCAACGCCGTCATCCCCGTGGCCGCCACCGCCATGACCGAGACCATCCCCTTCTTCCGCTCCGCCGTCGAGGCCGACCGCCGCGGCGAGCCGATGCCGGACTTCTTCCGCAAGGACCTCGGCTTCGGCAACGCCGCCGACGTCGCCGGGCTGATCGCCTGGCTCGCCTCCGACGACGCCGCGGGCGTCACCGGCCAGGCCATCGGCGCCGGCGGCGACCGGCTCCAGATCTTCAGCCACCCCCGCCCCGTGGCCACCGAGTACCGCAACGGCGGCTGGACCTTCGAGGCGCTGCGCGAGCAGCTCCCCGCCATCCTCGAGGGCAGCCTGCAGCCGGTCGGCGAGACCCTGCCCCCGCTGCCGGAGGAACTGAAGCCCGAGTCCGCGACCCAGCAGTCCTAGGGGGACCACCATGCGCTACGAGTACGGTCTCGACCTCGCGTCGCTGAACGCGATCGACATGCACGTGCACATCGAGTGCTCCGACCACGGACACCCGTCCCTGCCCGCGGCCCTGACCGAGGCCTCGGCCAAGTACTTCAAGGCCGAGGACCGGTCCCCGTCCCTGGACACCATCGCCGAGCGCTACCGCGAGTGGCGGATGGCCGCCGTCGTCTTCACCGTCGACGCGACCACCGCCCTGGGCCACGAGCCGAACTCCATCGAGGAGATCGCCGAGGGCGCGGCCCGCAACAACGACGTGCTGATCCCCTTCGGCTCCGTGGACCCGCTCCAGGGCTCCACCGCGGTGGAGCGGGCGAAGATGCTCGTCGAGGAGCACGGCGTCAAGGGCTTCAAGTTCCACCCCTCCCTGCAGGGCTTCGACCCCTCGGACGAGCGGTTCTACCCGCTCTACGCGGCGATCCAGGACCTGCGCGTCCCCGCCCTGTTCCACACCGGACAGAACGGCATGGGCGCCGGGCTGCCCGGCGGGGGCGGGATCAAGCTGGGCTACTCCAACCCGCTGCTGCTGGACGCGGTGGCCGCGGACTTCCCCGAGCTCCAGGTCATCATGGCCCACCCCTCGGTGCCCTGGCAGGAGGAGGCCAACTCCATCGCCACCCACAAGGCCAACGTGTGGATCGACCTCTCCGGCTGGTCGCCCAAGTACTTCCCCGAGTCGCTGGTGAAGGCCTCCAACCGGCTGCTCCAGGACAAGGTCCTCTTCGGCACCGACTACCCGCTGATCACCCCGCAGAAGTGGCTCGGGGCCTTCGAGCAGCAGTCCTTCACGGACGAGGTCCGCCCCAAGATCCTCAAGGACAACGCCGTGCGCCTGCTCGGCCTCGACGGGGCACGGGCATGAGCACGGACGCCGGGCGCCTCTACCCCGACTGCGACCCGTACGGGATCGCGGAGAGACTGACCGAGGCCGAGAAGGCCCCCCTGCGCCGGCTGCGCCGGGTGCTCGAGGACGAGGTGCGGCCGCTGCTGGCCGAGTACTGGGAGGCCGGGGAGTTCCCCTACCAGATCGCCCCCTCCCTGCACGCCCTCGACCTCATGACCCCGCCCGAGCTCACGGCCGACGGCGGGCAGCCCCGGTCCCTGTACCACGGGTTCCGGATCTTCGAGCTGGCCCGCACCGACGCCTCGGTCGCCACGTTCTACACCGCCCAGGCCGGGCTGTTCCGCACGGCCTGCCGCGTGGGCGGCACGCCGGAGCAGTTCGCCGCGTGGGACCCGAAGATCACGTCCTTCGAGATGACGGGAGTGTTCTGCCTGACCGAGCCCGAGCACGGCTCCGACATCGCCGGCGGGCTGGCCACCACGGCCCGGCGCGAGGGCGACGAGTGGGTGCTGACCGGCACCAAGCGCTGGATCGGCGGCGCCTTCACCGCCGACCTCCTCGCCGTCTTCGCCCGCGACGAGGCCGACGGGCAGGTCAAGGGCTTCCTCGTGGACCGGCAGGCCCCGGGCGTGCGGCTGGAGAAGATCCACGGCAAGACGTCCCTGCGGATGATGCAGAACGCCGACATCCACCTCGACGGGGCACGGGTGCCGGAGGCACAACGGCTGGGGAACGTGAACTCGTTCAAGGACGTCGCCTCGATGCTGCGCGCCATGCGCTCCGACGTCGCCTGGATCGCCACCGGCATCCAGGCCGGCGCCTACGAGGCCGCGCTGCGCTACGTGCGGGAGCGCGAGCAGTTCGGCCGCCCGATCGGCGGCTTCCAGCTCGTCCAGGAGAAGCTGGCCCGGATGCTCGGCAACGTCACCGCGTCCCTGACCATGGTCGCCGGCCTCGCCGAGCGGCAGGAGGGCGGCGTCTACCGGGACGAGGACTCCGCCCTGGCGAAGATGTGGATCAGCCTGCACATGCGCGAGACCGTGGCACTGGCCCGCGAACTGGTCGGCGGCAACGGCATCACCCTGGCCCACGACGTCGCCCGCTTCCACGCCGACGCCGAGGCCGTCTACTCCTACGAGGGCACCCACGAGATCAACGCGCTCGTGGTCGGCCGGTCGATCACCGGCCGGAGCGCGTTCGTCTGAGCCGCCCGCCCGACACCACCCGATCCACCACCGACGCCACCACGTAAGGACACGCCATGACCGAAGCACAGACCCAGCCCCAGACCGTCGTCGCCTTCGACGAGGTGAAGAACCTCGTCGGCAAGAGCCTCGGGCACTCCGCCTGGCGGGAGATCACCCAGGAGCAGGTGAACACGTTCGCCGACGCCACCGACGACCACCAGTGGATCCACGTGGACCCCGAGCGCGCCCAGGAGGGCCCGTTCGGCGCCCCGATCGCCCACGGCTTCCTGACCCTGTCCCTGCTCATCCCGATGTGGTCCGAGCTCTTCGACGTGACCGGCGTGAAGACCAAGGTCAACTACGGCCTCGACAAGGTCCGCTTCACCTCTCCCGTCAAGGTGGGCTCGCGGATCCGCATGACCGTGACCATCACCGACGTCCAGGAGGTCAAGGGCAACGGCCTGCACCTGGTGGCCGACGGCACGATCGAGATCGAGGGCGAGGAGCGGCCCGCCGTGGTCGCCACCTTCCTCAACCGCTTCTACGCCTGAACGCGCTGCCCCCTGACCCGCGACGGCCCGGGTGACCACGGCATTCCGTGGTCGCCCGGGCCGTCGCGGGTCAGCGGGTGCGGAGCGGGTCAGACGGCCGCCTCGGCCCGCGCGCAGGCCGCCACGGCCTCGGCCACGGCCGGGGCGACCCGGGGATCCAGGGCGGAGGGCACGATGTGCTCCGCGGTCAGACCGTCCGCGGCGGCGATCGCCGCGATCGCCCGGGCGGCCTCGAGCTTCATGACCGGGGTGATCCGCCGCGCACCGGCGTCCAGGGCCCCGCGGAAGATGCCGGGGAAGGCCAGCACGTTGTTGATCTGGTTCGGGAAGTCCGACCGGCCCGTGGCCACCACGGAGGCGTACTTCGCGGCGACCTCGGGCATGATCTCCGGGTCCGGGTTGGCCAGGGCGAACACGATCGCGTCCTCGGCGAGTTCGGTGAGGTACTCCTCGGGGACCGTGCCGCCCGAGACGCCCACGAACACGTCGGCGCCCTCGAGGGCGTCCTTGGGTCCGCCGATCAGCCCGCGGGGGTTGGTGCGCGCGGCACAGCCGGCCTTGATCGCGTTGAGGTCGTCGCGCTCCCTCGAGACGATGCCCCGGGAGTCCATCAGCACCACATCGTCGATGCCCTGTGCCAGCAGGATTTCGGTGATCGCGATGCCGGCCGCGCCGGCTCCGGCGATCACGACCTTGAGCCCGGCCAGGTCCTTGCCCACCAGGGTCGCGGCGTTGAGCAGCGCGGCCAGGACGACGACGGCGGTGCCGTGCTGGTCGTCGTGCATCACCGGGATGTCGAGCTCCTCGATCAGACGCTGCTCGATCTCGAAGCAGCGCGGGGCCGAGATGTCCTCGAGGTTCACCGCGCCGAAGGACGGGCGCAGCAGCTTGACGGTGCGCACGATCTCCTCGACGTCCTGGGTGGCCAGCACGATCGGGATCGAGTCCAGGTCCGCGAAGGTCTTGAACAGGGCCGCCTTGCCCTCCATCACCGGCAGGGACGCGGCCGGGCCGATGTCACCCAGGCCCAGCACGGCGGAGCCGTCGGAGACGACCGCCACGAGCCGCCCGGCCCAGGTGTGCGTCCTGGCCATTGCCGGGTCGGCGGCCACCGCGCGGCTCACCTCGGCCACCCCGGGGGTGTAGGCGATGGACAGGTCGCGGCGGGTGGCCAGGGGGGACTTCGAGACCACGGCGAGCTTGCCGCCCTCGTGGGAGCGGAAGATCTCCTCGGACGTGATCGGGCCGGACTGCTGATTCTCGTCGCTCATGCGGGGTCCTCGTGCTCTCGTCGTTGAGTGCGAACAGGGTCCACGCCATTGTGCCCCACCGCCGGGACCCCTCCCCCGCCCGTGTGACGCTCCGGGACCTCCGCGGTGCCCCTCGCCCGGGCGGCACGGAGCCCCCGGACCGCGTGGTCCGGGGGCTCCGTTCGCGGGGTCGGGCGCGCGCGGCGCCCGACGGTGCGGACCGGGGATCAGATGATGGACCGGCCCCCGGTGCGCGCCTTCTCGAAGCGCTCCTGGACGTCCGCCCAGTTCACGATGTTCCAGAAGGCCTTGACGTAGTCCGCCTTGACGTTCTGGTAGTCGAGGTAGAACGCGTGCTCCCACATGTCCAGCTGGAGCAGCGGGATCGTGGCGACGGGCACGCCGTTCTGCTGGTCGTACATCTGCTCGATGACCAGGTTGCCGCCGACGGGCTCGAGGGCGAGGATCGCCCAGCCGGAGCCCTGGATCGTGGTGGCCGCGGCGGTGAAGTGGTCGCGGAAGGCGTCGAAGGACCCGAAGTGGTCCTCGATCGCCGCGGCGAGCTCACCGGTCGGCTTGTCGCCGCCCTCGGGGGAGAGGTTCTGCCAGAACACCGAGTGGTTCACGTGGCCACCGAGGTTGAACTGCAGGTCCTTGGACAGCTTGGCCGCGGCGGCGCCGTCACCGTTCGCGCGGGCCTCCGCCATCTTCTCCAGGGCGGTGTTGGCACCGGCCACGTAGGTGGCGTGGTGCTTGTCGTGGTGCAGCTCCATGATCTTCGCGGAGATGTGGGGCTCGAGCGCCGCGTAGTCGTAGGGGAGATCGGGAAGGGTGTACTTCTCGGCCATAGGAGAGTCCTTTCGAGTGCTGTCGTGTGGTTCCACCCTCGTCCCGCGCGCGAGCAGGGGTCAAGGAGGTTCCGCCACCAGCGTACGGCGCGCCCCCGGGCAGCCTCCGCCGGGGGCTCAGAAGAAGTCGGGCGGGCTCTCGAGCGGGCAGCGGGGCGGGTGGGGGGTCAGCTGGGACGGGACCGTGAACTCGTAGTCCCCCGTCTCGATCATCCGCCCGAGCGTCTCGAGGGCGTTCCGGGCGCTCCGGCGGGCGGCCGGTTCGAGCAGGCGCCACAGCCAGGCCTTGGACTCCGTGAACCGCCCGTCCACGGCCTTCTCGATCCGGGTGCCCCCCTCCACCGGTTCCCAGGTGATGGTCACCAGCAGATCCACCACGCCCTTGGTGGTGCGCATCCCCAGGCGCCGGCCCGGGACGTGGTCGGAGACGATGTTCACGAAGGAGAAGCGGAGGGGGCCCACGCGGACCGTGGACTCGATCGACGTGCCGAGCTGCAGCACGGCCGTGCTGACCTGGTAGTTCCGCTCCGGGATGGGGTTCCAGCGGCGCAGGCAGCCGGGGTCGAGCAGGAAGCGCTCCACCAGGGCCGGGTCGGCCGCGACCACGGCCGTGTCCACCAGCCGGAACGTCGTGGCGCCCTTCAGCATCGTGTCCTCCGCTCCCCGGTCGGATCCGCGCCCCGGGCAGGCACGCGCAGTGCACGGACGGGAGCAATTCGCATGTGCACACAACTACTCTAGTGATCGGCCGCCGGGGGGCCCGCCCGTCCGGGTGCACAGGGGGTGGAGAAAGTTGTCCACAGGTGTGGAGGAACGCGTGCACAGAGCGAGCACCGGCGCGACCGATCCCCGGCCGGCGGCGCCGTTGCAGGTCAGCGCAGGGTCGACGGAATGCGGCGTCCCGTAATTCCACCGGTGGAAGTTATCCACGCTGTGGACAACACCTGTGGAGAAGCTGTTGAGAAGCGCGTGCCAGGACGTCACGGAGCGTCGCACAGAGGCCGGCCGGTCCCCCTGAACGGGGGACAGCACCGGTCGGCGGGCAGCCGGGGGGCCCGCCGACCGGGGCAGCAGCGGCCGGGAGCACTCCGGACGGCGGCGTCCTAGCGGTGTGCACGGGAGCGCACGAGGACGGCGAGCGCCGCGCAGGCCAGGTAGCAGACAAGCACCACGCCCCAGCCCACCGCGAAGGACCCCGTGAGCTGGAGCAGTCCGCCGAGGGCGAGCGGACCGGCGCAGAACCCCGCGTACAGGCCCATGGTCACCACGCCGGTGGACGCCCCCACCCGGTCGGCGGGCACGGCGCGCATCGCCGCGGACATCACCACCACGCTCACCGCGAGTGCCGCGCCCCCGTGCAGGACGGCCGCCGGCCACACCGCCCACGCGAGGCCGGGGTGCAGCGGCGCCAGGATCAGCAGCACGGCGCTCGCGGCCGCCCCCAGGGCCATGCCGGCCAGCAGCACGAAGCCGTCCGTGCCCGGCCGGTCCATCACGCGCGCCCACAGCACCCGGGAGGCGATGCCCACGAGCGCGGAGACGGACACGGTGGCCCCGGCGGCGACGACGTCGAGGCCCAGCTCCCGGTGGGCGTAGAGCGGCAGGTAGACGTTGGCGGCCTGCGCCCCCAGCCCGGTCAGTGCCGCGGCCGCGGCGTACGCCCGGACGGCACCGGGCATCGGCGGCCGCGCGGCGGCGCCCGCCGCCCGGGACCGGAACGGCGTCGTCGTCCCGGACGGGGACGTCGTCCGGGACGGGCGGGCCACCGGGGTGCCGGGGTGGTTGTCCGGTACCGTCCACCAGCCGTGCACGAGCAGGAGCAGCACCGCGCCCACGGCCACCAGGACCGCGGTGCGCCAGCCGAGCAGCAGGCCCAGCGCGGGGAAGGTCAGGCCCGCCACGAGCTGCGAGGCCTGCACGCCGGCCTGCTTGATCCCGAGCCAGCTCGCGCGCCGCCCGGCGGGCACGTGCAGGCGGATGAGCCGGTTGGTCGCGGGGTTGGCCATGACCTGCCCGAGCCCCGAGAGCACCATGGCCGCGAGCAGGACCGCGTAGCCCGGCGCGGCGGCGGTCAGGAGCATCGCGAGCGCGGCGCCGCCGAACATCACGACCAGCAGGGTGCGGGCGGCCAGCCGGTCCGCCCAGCGGCCCGTGCGCACCGCGGTGACGGCCGCGACGAAGAAGGTGGTGGTGGCGAGCAGCCCGAACTGCGCCTCCGTGAGCTCCAGGTCCGCGATCACCAGGGGGCTCATCGCCGAGAGGCTGTGGGTCAGCAGCGGGCCCACGGCCATCGTGGCGGTGAGCACCAGCATGAGGTGCGCGCCCGGCCTGCGGTCCCGGGTCACCGGTCCTTCCCCGGGGTCGGCCGGTCGGCGGCGTGCAGGCTCACGACGCACGCCACGATCCCCGCCAGGAAGAGGGCCTTCGCCCACGAGATCTGCTCCTGCCCCGTGCCGGCCGCCCACGCGACCGTGAGCACGGCGCCGATGCCCGTCCACACGGCGTAGGCGGTGCCCATCGGCACCACCCGGGCGGCGCGTGCCAGGGTGAGCATGCTCAGCACCAGGGTCACGGCGAAGAGCAGACCGGGGCCCGGCCGCGAGAAGCCCTCGGACGCGCCCAGGGCGGTGGCCCAGACCGCCTCCAGGATCCCGCTGAGCACCAGCAGCGCCCAGGCACGGGCGCGCCGGTCCCGCGCGGCCCGCGCCGCGCCGGCCTCAGCCGACAACCTTGAGCCCGATCACACAGCCGACGAGGCCGAGCACCAGCAGGATCCTGAGGGGCGTGGCGGACTCGCGGCCCGTCAGCATGGACCAGGCCACGGTCAGGGCCGCGCCGATGCCCACCCAGACGGCGTACGCCGTGCCCGTGGGGAGGGCCGTCATGGCGTAGGACAGTCCGGCCAGGCTCACGGCGGCCGTCACCGCGAACACCACGGCCGGCACGGGACGGCGGAGCCCGTCCGAGGCCGCGAGCGCGGACGCCCACACCGCCTCGAGGACGCCCGAGAGCACCAGCACCGTCCACGCACCCACGGGTCAGCGCTTCGGGAGCACGCGGATCCAGAGGAACCCGTGGGCGTCGAGCAGCAGACCGTGGCGCAGGTCGAGCTCGGTGTTGCCGTGCAGCTCGACGGCCTGGGGCAGGAACCCCGAGAGGGTCTCCCCCGTGACGAACTGGGACCAGTCGGAGAAGTTCGCCAGGCACAGCACCACCGTGTTGCCGCCCGGGCGCTGGTAGCCCAGCACGTGGGGGTTGCGCGCGTCGAACGGGAGGAGCGTGTTGCCGTCGAACTCCGGGGAGTTCCGGCGCAGCTCGACCATCCTCCGGATGCCCCCGAAGATCCGGCCCTGCACGGAGAACAGCTCGTGGCGGCGCTCGTAGTCCTGGACGGGCCGCGGCGGCCGGTGCACCCACCGGGCGTCGCCGGCGTGGGCCGGGTCCTCGTTCCAGGCGGGGTCGTTGAGCTGGCCGACCTCGTCGCCCAGGTACAGCAGGGGGATGCCGCCGGTGCTCATCGCCACGGAGTGCGCGAGCAGGACCCGGTCCACCGCGGACGCCGGGTCCTCGGCGAGGCCCAGCAGGGACGCCGTGGTCCCGCACACGCGGCAGTCCCCCGTGCGGGGGTTCTCCTGGAACGGGACGCCGTCCGCGAAGCTGCCGGGGTGGCGCCCGGTGTAGAAGGCGTTGAGGAAGCGGCGGTGGTCGTGGCCCTGCACGCCCAGCCGGGCGGCGTCCTCGTCCGAGAACGTCCAGCCGATGTCGTCGTGGCCGCGCACGTAGTCCACCCACGCCGTGCCGGGCGGGAGGGCGTGGCGCTCCTCGAGGGCCTGCGCGAGCAGCTTCGGCTCCCGGGTGGCCATCGCCTCCCAGGTCAGGGCCATCTGGAGCGGGTTGTAGGACAGCTGGCACTGTCCGGGCTCGATGTACCGGGCGACCTCGTCCGGGTGGACGATCGCCTCGGACTTGAACAGCACGGCCGGCGCGGCGATCCGGCACAGCGCGTTGTACGCGCGCAGCAGCACGTGGGCCTGGGGCAGCGACTCGCAGGCGGTGCCCAGCTGCTTCCAGATGAACGCGACGGCGTCCATGCGCAGCACCTCGACGCCCTGGGCGGCCAGGAACAGCAGCTCCGCGGCCATCGCCCGGAAGACGGCGGGATTGGTGTAGTTGAGGTCCCACTGGAAGGAGTAGAAGGTGCTCCACACCCACCGGGGGTCCTCCTCGCCGGCGCCGATCCGCGTGAAGGAGCCGGGGTGGTCGTCCGGGAAGATCTCCCGCGTGGTGCGCTCGAACTGCTCCGGGACCGTGCGGTCCGGGAAGATCCAGTAGTAGTCCTCGTACTCCCGCTCCCCCGCGGCGGCCCGGCGCGCCCACTCGTGCTCGTTGGAGGTGTGGTTGAAGACGAAGTCGAGGACCAGGCTGATCCCGTTCCGACGCAGCTCGCGGCTCAGCTCGGCGAGCTCCTCCATGGTCCCCAGCCTCGGCTCCACGCGGCGGTACGAGGACACCGCGTAGCCGCCGTCCGAGTTGCCCTCCGGCGCCTCGAACAGGGGCATGAGGTGGAGGTAGGTCAGGCCCAGTTCCCGGAAGTAGGGGATCTGCTCCCGGATGCCCCGCAGGTTCCCCGCGTACCGGTCCACGTAGCAGACCCCGCCGAGCATCTGCCGCGCGCCGAACCACGCGGGGTCCTGCTCGCGCCGGGCGTCCAGGTCCTTGAGGTCGTCGGGGCGCTCGGCCCAGGAGCGCGCCAGCTGCAGCCCGAGCTCGCTGAGCTGTTCGAGGAAGTCCTCGCGGTGGCCGTAGATCTCGGCGAAGAGCAGCGTCAGCCGGGGGAAGTGCTCGTCGAACCTGCGGTCGAAGTCCGTCCACCCCGTGCCCGGCAGGTCCGCCGGGCGGCCCTCCTGCACCCGCTGGCGGACGCACGCGGTGATCACGCGCGCCTGGTTCTCCGGCGACAGGCCCGGGATACCGGGCGTACTGGTGTTCGGCACACTGCTCCTTCGGTCGTCCGCCCCGGGGCGGGCAGTCTCCGAACTCGAGATCCTCCTTGACGACGAGCCCTCGGATGGTCGAGGACCAGCTGCCACCGGTGGGTGGGAGCGGTCCGCCCCTCAGCATACTGATGCGCTCCCAGCTTTTCAGCGGATGACCCGGGGCTTCCTCCACATGCCTGTGCACAGAGTTGTCCACAGGTGTGGACGAGTCCTGGGGACACTGTGGGGAAAGGCCCGCCGGCTCCCTCCAGGAGCGCCCCGGCGGGCGCAGAGGACCCCTGGAGACGACGCCGTGCGTGTGGAGAACCCTGTGCAGGGCGGACGCCGCGCCCCGGGATCGCGGACCCCGGGACGCGGCGCCCGTGCCGGTGCCGTGCGCGGGCTCAGTACCCGTTGGCGGACAGCCACTCCTGCGCGGCGTCGGCCGGGCTGACCTGGTCCTCGCCGCTGACCTGGCGGTTCAGGTCGATGAGGGCCTCCGTGGTGAGCTTGCCGGAGAGCTCGTTCAGCGCGTCCACCGCCTCCTGGGGCAGCCGGTCCGCCGCGGCCAGCGGCAGGACCTGCTGGGCGATGAAGTTGTTCTCCGGGTCCTCCAGCACCACGAGGTCGTTGTCGGCGATCGCCGGGGTGGTCGTGAAGATGTCGGCGACGTCCACGTCCCCGTCGAGGAGGGCCTGGACGGTGAGCGGGCCGCCGCCGTCGTTGATCGGCTCGAAGGACTCCGGCACGCAGCCGTACTTCTGCTCCAGGCCGTCGAGGCCGTAGGCGCGCTCGGCGAACTCGGGCGGACCCGCGATCACGAGCTCCCCGCACACCTCCGCCAGGTCCGCGATGCTCGTGAGCCCGTACTGCTCCGCGGTCCCGGAGGTGACCACCATGGCGTCCTTGTTCTCCGCCTCGGAGGCCTCGAGCACGGTCAGGCCCTCGGGCAGCGCGTCCGGCAGGGCCGCCATGATCTCGTCGGCCGAGCTCGCCGTGGCCTCGGGGTCCGCGAAGAGCAGCAGGTTGCCGGAGTAGTCCGGGACCACGTCCACGGACCCGTCCTGCACGGCCCCCACGTAGGCCTCGCGGGCACCGATGCCCAGGGACGTCTCCGTCTCGACCCCGGCGGACTTCAGCGCCCCGGCGTAGAGCTCGGCCACGATCTGGCTCTCCGGGAAGTCGGCGGAGCCCACGGTCACGGTCTCCGAGGACGTGGTCGCGGACCCGTCCTCCTCGGCGAGGGGGTCGCCGCCGCCGCAGGCGGTCAGGCCCAGCAGCAGGGCGGCGCCCAGGGCGGGCGCGGCGGCGCGGCGGCGGAGCGCGGGAGCGGTGGTCATGGTGGTTCTCCTGTCGGTCGGTGGCACGGAGGACGGTGGGGCTCGGGAGGACGGGGGTCAGGGGCAGCGGTGGGTCAGGGAGCGGCGAGGCGCAGCCCCGGCGAGGTGGACAGCCGCTGGGCCAGGGCCAGGACGGCGTCCACGACGAGCGCGAGGACCGCCACGAGCACCACGGAGCCGAGCATCCGGTCGTAGTCGCGCACGGCGAGGCCGTCGATGAGGTAGCGGCCGAGGCCGCCGAGGTTGATGTAGGCGACCACGGTCACGGTCGCCACGACCTGCAGGGCGGCGTTGCGGACCCCGCCCAGGATCACGGGCAGGGCGTTGGGCACCTCCACGCGGGTCAGCACCTGGCTCCCGGTCATCCCCATCGCCGCCCCGGCGTCCTTGAGGGCCGGGGACACGTTCGCGACCCCCGCGTAGGCCCCCGACAGGATCGGGGGGATCGCGAGCAGGACGAGCGCGATGATCGGCGGCACCAGTCCGAGCCCGAGCAGCAGGGTGAAGAGGGTGAGCAGGCCCAGCGTGGGCAGGGCGCGCAGCGCCCCGGCCAGGCCGACGACGACGCCGGAGCCGCGCCCCGTGTGCCCCACCCACAGGCCCAGGGGGACCGCCACGGCCAGGGCCACGGCCATCGTCACGCCGCTGTACGTCAGGTGCTCCAGCAGCCGGGCGGGGATGCCGCCGGCCCCGGACCAGTTCTCGGGATCGGTCAGCCACTCCAGGGCGCCGCCGGCGAGGCTCACGCGACCGCTCCTCTGCGCACGCGCGGGACCGGGGCCGTGCCCGCCCGCTGCCAGCGCGTCAGGGCGCGGCCGGCCCCCCGCAGCACGAGGTCCATGAGCACCGCCAGGACCACGGTCAGGACGATGCCCACCGCGATCTCCTCGAGGATGGACCGGCGCAGCCCGTCGGTGAACAGGGTGCCGAGGGACTGCACGCCGATCACCGCTCCCACGCTGACCATGGAGATGTTGCTGACGGAGGCGACCCGCAGCCCGGCGACCAGCACGGGCACCGCGAGCGGCAGCTCGACCGCGAAGAAGCGCCGCAGCGGGCGGTAGCCCATCGCGGTGGAGGCCTGCAGGATGTCGCGGTCCACGGACTCGAAGGCGTCCACGGAGGAGCGCACCAGGATGGCCACGACGTAGACGGTCAGCGCCACGACCACGTTCACCACCGAGGTGATCTGCGTGCCGAGGAGCAGGGGCAGCACCACGAACAGGGTCAGGGAGGGGATGGTGTAGAGCAGGGAGGAGCCCGTGACGAGCACCGGGCGCAGCGTGCGGTTGCGGGCGGCGAGCCGCGCCACCGGGACGGCGACGAGGGCGCCGAGCAGCAGGGGCAGCACCGACTGGACGAGGTGCGTGCCCGTGAGCTCCAGGACGTAGGGCCAGTTCCGGCTCGTCCAGTTCATCGGGGCGTCCGCCCGCCGAGCCGCGCGTCCTCGATGGCCGCGATGATCTCCCCCGGCTGCATGATCCCGACCGCCCGGCCGTCGTCGTCGACGACCACGGCGAGGCCCGACGGCGAGGACAGGGCCGCGTCCAGGGCGCTGCGCAGGGAGCTGCCGGGCCGGTGCAGGGTGCCGCCGACCACGGGGTCGTCCTCCGCGCCGGGCCGCACCCAGCCGCGGGGGGCGCCGTCGTCGTCGACCCGCAGCGTCCACCCGTCGGGGACGGGCCCGTCCCCGGTGCCGGCCACGCCCTGGGTGCCGTCCGGGCGCACGGTGGCCACCGGGTGCACGGGGATGTCGTGGGCCGAGTCGAAGGTCAGGGAGCGGAAGCCGCGGTCCCGGCCCACGAAGTCCGCCACGAAGTCGTCGGCGGGCGCGCGCAGCAGCTCCTCCGGGGTGGCGTACTGCGCCAGCCGCCCGCCGGTGGCGAAGACGGCCACCCGGTTGCCGAGCAGGATCGCCTCGTCGATGTCGTGGGTGACGAACACGATGGTGCGGTGCAGCCGGCGCTGGAGGTCCAGCAGCTCGCGCTGCAGGTCCTGGCGCACCACGGGGTCCACGGCGGAGAACGGCTCGTCCATGAGCAGGACCGGCGGGTCGGCGGCGAGCGCCCGGGCCACGCCCACGCGCTGCTGCTGACCGCCCGAGAGCTGGGAGGGGTAGCGGGAGCCCAGGGCCTCGGCGAGCCCCACGGTGCTCAGCAGCTCGTGGGCCCGCTCCCGCGCCTGCTTCCTCGGCACGCCGTTGAGCCGCGGGACGGTCGCGATGTTGTCCACCACGGTCCGGTGCGGCAGGAGGCCCGACTGCTGCATGACGTAGCCCATGGAGCGGCGCAGCTCGTGGGCGGGCACGGACGTGACGTCACGGCCCTCGACCGTGACGGAGCCGGAGGTGGGCTCCACCATGCGGTTGATCATCCGCAGGGAGGTGGTCTTGCCGCAGCCGGAGGGTCCCACGAACACGGTGAGGGACCCGCGGGGGATCTCGAGGTCGAGGGCCTCGACGGCCGTGGTCCCGTCCGGGTACGTCTTGCCGGCGCCCTCGAAACGGATCGCGATGTCGGTCATGGAGATCCTCCCGTTGCCGTCCGGCCAGTATAGGCAAGCACGGCGGACGCCCCGCTAGACTCGCGTCCACCGGAGCCGGATCCCGCGGGACCGCCGGCCGACGCGCGAGGAGGTGGACGGTGCACAGCCTGGAGCTGCTGCTCGGCGAGGACGCCGAGGCGGCCGTGCGCGCGGACTGGGACCGGCTGGCCGAGGCGGGACTGCCCAGCTCCGGCCGGCACCGCTCCGAGTCCAACCGCCCCCACATCACCCTGGTGGCCGCCCCGTCCCTGGCCCCGGAGACCGTGCCGGGGGTCGACGAGCGGGTCGCCGCGGCCGCCGGGTTCGTGGACCTGCCGCTGACCAGCGCGGGCGTGCTGCTGTTCGGTCCGGGCCGGGGCGGCTACGTGGTGGTCCGCCAGGTCGTGACCACCCCTGAGCTGCTCGAGCTGCACCGGCGGGTCTGCGACGCCGTGGGCTCGGTCCCGGGGCAGGCGCGCACCTCCTTCCCCGGGGCCTGGACGCCGCACATCACCCTGGCGCGCCGGATGCGCCCGGAGCAGGTGGCCGCCGCGCTCGACGTCCTGGCCCCGCACCCCGAGCCGCTTCGCGCCGTGGCGCTGCGCCGCTGGGACGCGGACGCCCGCACCGTGGTGCAGTTGGCCTGAGGTCCGGCCCCGTGCCGGCGACGGGTGCGGAGCCGCGTAGGCTCGGATCATGACGAGCGCACAGGACATCGCCACCTGGATGATCGACCGCATCCGGACCGAGGGACGACTGTCCCAGGACCAGGCCGTCCAGGACATCCCCGGGACCTTCGGCCCCGAGTGGGTCCGGACCCTGGAGAACGGGCACACCGGGATCAGCAAGGAGGTCCTCGCGGAGTTCCGCAAGGCCCACGGCGGCACGGTGCAGTGGGACCGCGACCGCCGCTTCTGGTCCCTCAAGAGCTGAGCCGCCGGGCCGATCCGCCGGGCGGCTCCCCCGGCACGGCCGGGGTTCCCCGCGTGACGGTGGACACCTCTTTCCGGCTCCGGCTATCCTAGGAGCAGAAGACGCCCATGAGCTGTGGTGGGAGAGTCCCGCCGGTGCACTCGGACCGGCGGGCGCCGTAGGAGCAATTCCTCCCCAGGAAACTCTCAGGCCCCCGTACCACCACGGATCGGCAACTCTGGAAAGCAGCCCGGCGCGCGTCGCCGGACTCACCGACGGTGCAAGCGGCTCCACGGCCGCGGAATCTCTCAGGTCCCAGACAGAGCGGGGAGGAACTCGAACCGATCCACGCCGCCCTGGCGTGCAGCACCCGGGAGTTCCTCATGACGATCCAGCTCGCCACCACGTCCCCGACCACCGTCTTCGCCGACCGGCACATCGGTGCCGGCTCCGACGCCGTCCGGACCATGCTCGCCCGCGTGGGCCGCACCAGCCTCGACGACCTGGCGGACGCCGCCGTGCCCGCCGACATCCGACAGAACACCCCTCTGGACCTGCCCGCGGCGCTCAGCGAGCAGGAGGTGCTCGAGCAGCTGCGCGCCTTCGCGGACCGCAACACCACGGCCGTGCAGATGATCGGGCAGGGCTACTACGACACCCACACGCCCCCGGTGATCCTGCGCAACGTGCTGGAGTCCCCGGGCTGGTACACCGCCTACACCCCCTACCAGCCCGAGATCTCCCAGGGCCGCCTCGAGGCGCTGCTGAACTTCCAGACCATGGTCTCCGACCTCACGGGGCTGCCGGTGGCCAACGCCTCGCTGCTGGACGAGGCCACGGCGGTGGTCGAGGCCGTGCTCCTGATGCGCCGGGCCAACAAGGCCCGCGGCAACGGCGCGATCGTGGTCGACGCCGACATCCTGCCGCAGACCCTGGCCGTGGTGCTGGCCCGCGCCGAGGCGCTGGGCTTCGCCGTGCAGGTCGCCGATCTGACGGCGGGCCTGCCCGAGGGCGAGATCACCGGCGTGGTCCTGCAGCAGCCCGGGGTCTCCGGGCGGGTCGTCGACCACGCCGCGGTGATCGCCGAGGCCAAGGAGCGCGGGGCGATGGTCACGGTCGCGGCCGACCTGCTGGCCCTGACCCTGATCACCCCGCCCGGCGAGCAGGGCGCGGACATCGCGGTGGGCTCCTCCCAGCGCTTCGGGGTCCCCCTGTTCTTCGGCGGCCCGCACGCCGCCTACATGGCGGTGCGCTCCGGCCTGGAGCGCAACCTGCCCGGCCGCCTGGTGGGCGTCTCCAAGGACGCCACGGGACGGGCCGCCTACCGCCTGGCGCTGCAGACGCGCGAGCAGCACATCCGCCGGGAGAAGGCCACCTCCAACATCTGCACCGCTCAGGCGCTGCTGGCCGTCGTGGCCGGCATGTACGCCGTCTACCACGGCCCGGAGGGGCTGAAGGCCATCGCCCGGCGCGTGCACGGCCTCGCCCGCACCCTGGCCACCGTGCTGCAGGGCGCCGGCCACGAGCTCGTCGCGGAGCAGTTCTTCGACACCCTCACCGTGCGGGTCCCCGGCCGGGCGGAGCAGGTGGTCCGCGCGGCCGAGGGCCGCGGCGTGAACCTGCGGCTCGTCGACGCCGACCACGTGGGGATCTCCTGCGACGAGGCGACCACGGAGCAGCACCTCGTGCTCGTCGCCGAGGCCTTCGGCGTGGCGGACGCCGCCGCGGCGGTCGCCGCCGGGCCGCGCGGCCCGGAGCTGGACGCCGGGCTGCGGCGCGCCACGGAGTTCCTCACCCACCCGGTGTTCTCCACCCACCGCTCCGAGACGCAGATGCTGCGCTACCTGCGGCGCCTGGAGAACCGGGACCTGGCCCTGGACCGGACGATGATCCCGCTGGGCTCCTGCACCATGAAGCTCAACGCCACCGCCGAGATGGCGGCCATGAGCTGGCCCGAGTTCGCCTCGATCCACCCGCTGGCCCCGGCCCACCAGACCACCGGCTGGCGCGAGCTGATCGCCGACCTGGAGGGCCGCCTGGAGGAGATCACCGGCTACGCGGCCGTGTCCCTCCAGCCCAACGCCGGTTCCCAGGGCGAGCTGGCGGGCCTGCTGGCCATCCGCGGCTACCACCGGTCCCGCGGCGAGGAGCAGCGCACCGTGTGCCTCATCCCCGCCTCGGCCCACGGCACCAACGCCGCCTCCGCGGTCCTGGCCGGCATGAAGGTCGTCGTGGTGAAGACGGCCACCGACGGCACGATCGACCACGCCGACCTCGAGGCGAAGATCGAGGCCCACCGCGACCAGCTGGCCGCCATCATGATCACGTACCCCTCCACCCACGGGGTCTACGACGCCGACGTGCGCCAGGTCTGCGACGCCGTCCACGCCGCCGGCGGGCAGGTGTACCTCGACGGGGCCAACCTCAACGCCCTGGTCGGGCTGGCCCAGCCGGGGAAGTTCGGCGGGGACGTCTCCCACCTGAACCTGCACAAGACCTTCTGCATCCCGCACGGCGGCGGCGGGCCCGGCGTGGGCCCCGTGGCGGTGGCCGCGCACCTGGCCCCCTTCCTGCCCGGCGACGCCACCCGCGCCGAGGCGGACGGGGAGTCCGGCGCGCCGATCTCCGCCACGATGTTCGGCTCGGCCGGCGTGCTGCCGATCTCCTGGGCCTACATCGCGATGATGGGCGGCGACGGCCTCACCCGGGCCACGCAGACCGCGCTCCTGACGGCGAACTACGTCGCCGCCGCGCTCGACGAGCACTACCCGGTGCTCTACACCGGCAACAACGGGCTGGTCGCCCACGAGTGCATCCTGGACCTGCGACCGCTCACGGCCCGCACCAAGGTGACCGCCGAGGACGTGGCCAAGCGGCTGATCGACTTCGGGTTCCACGCCCCGACCCTCTCCTTCCCGGTGGCCGGGACGCTGATGGTCGAGCCGACCGAGTCCGAGGACCTCGCCGAGATCGACCGGTTCATCACCGCGATGACCACCATCCGCGAGGAGATCGAGCAGGTCGCCCGCGGTGAGCTCAGCGCCGAGGACAGCCCCCTGCGCCACGCCCCGCACACCGCCGAGGTCGTGGCCGCGAGCGACTGGGACCGCCGCTATCCCCGCGAGCAGGGCGCCTTCCCCGTCCCGGAGCTGCGCCAGGACAAGTACTTCCCGCCGGTGGGCCGCATCGACGGCGCCGCCGGGGACCGCAACCTGATCTGCTCCTGCCCGGCCCCCGAGGCCTTCGAGAACTGATCCGGCACCGCACCGCCACGAAAGGCACGACATGAGCGTCAGCACCACCTCCCGCCACACCGCCCTGCACGACGAGCACGCCGTGCTGGGGGCGTCCTTCACCGACTTCGGCGGCTGGGACATGCCCCTGAAGTACGGCTCAGAGCTGGCCGAGCACCGCGCCGTGCGCACCGCCGCCGGTCTGTTCGACCTCTCCCACATGGGGGAGATCCGGGTGACCGGCCCGGACGCGGCGGCCTTCCTGAACACGGCCCTGGTGGGCAACCTCGCCGCCATCGCCGTGGGCCGGGCCAAGTACTCCCTCATCTGCACCCCCGAGGGCGGGATCATCGACGACCTGATCAGCTACCGGCTGGCCGAGCAGGAGTACCTGGTGGTGCCCAACGCCGGCAACGCGCCGACCGTGCTCGCCGCCCTCCAGGAGCGGGCCGCCGGCTTCGACGTCACCGTGGCCGACGAGTCCGCCGACACCTCGCTGGTCGCCGTCCAGGGCCCCGCCGCGCAGGCGATCCTGCAGGAGCTCGTCCCCGCCGAGCAGCAGGAGCTGGTCGCCGAGCTGAAGTACTACTCGGCCGCGCCGGTCACCGTCGCCGGGACCGACGTGCTGCTCGCCCGCACCGGCTACACCGGGGAGGACGGGTTCGAGCTCTACGTGCCCGACGCCCAGGCGGTGTCCCTGTGGCGGAAGCTCCTGGAGGCCGGGCAGGGCCACGGGCTCGTCCCCTGCGGCCTCGCCTGCCGCGACTCCCTGCGCCTGGAGGCCGGGATGCCGCTCTACGGCCAGGAGCTCACCCTGGACCTCACCCCCTACGAGGCCGGTCTCGGCCCGGTCGTCTCCTTCAAGAAGGAGGAGGACTTCGTGGGCCGCACGGCCCTGGAGGCCCGCAGGGGCGCCGGGACGGACCGCAAGCTGGTCGGCCTGCGGGGCGAGGGCCGGCGCGCGGCCCGCGGCCACTACCCGATCAGCGTGGACGGCGAGGTCGTCGGCGAGGTCACCTCGGGGGCGCTCAGCCCGACCCTCGGCTACCCCATCGCCATGGCCTACGTCGACAACGCGCACGCCGAGCCCGGCACCGAGGTGCAGGTCGACCTGCGCGGCAAGCCGGTCCCGTTCGAGGTCGTGTCCCTGCCGTTCTACCAGCGCGGGCAGTGACCCGGCCGGCTCCGGCAGCCCCTTCCACCACCCGTCGTCCTCCCCTCCTGCTGAAAGGTTCTCGATCATGAGCAACATCCCGTCCCACCTGCGCTACTCCGCCGAGCACGAGTGGGTGGACGAGTCCTCCCCCGTGAAGGTCGGCCTGTCCGCGGTCGCCGTCGACGCCCTCGGCGACGTCGTCTACCTCGACCTGCCCGAGGCCGGTTCCACCGTGACCGCCGGCGAGGTCTGCGGCGAGGTGGAGTCCACCAAGTCCGTCTCCGAGCTCTTCGCCCCGGTCTCCGGCACGGTGGTGGACGTCAACGCGGCCGTCGTCGACGAGCCCGGGCTGGTGAACTCCGACCCGTACGGGGACGGCTGGCTGTTCACCGTCGAGGTCACCGACGAGGGCGAGCTGCTCACCGCGGAGCAGTACGAGCAGGCCCAGGAGGACCAGGCCTGAGCACGCCCCCACGAGCGCAGCAGGACGTCGGGACCCTGGGCGAGGGCTGAGCACCGGCCGCGCCCGGGTACCGTCGAGGACCGTGGTGCGGGCCGGGTCCCGGCCCGCACCACGACCGTTCCACCCACCACCGCCCCGCACCGGGGCACCACCTCCTTTGGAGCATCACCGTCATGGCCATCAGCGTCTTCGAACTGTTCACCGTGGGCATCGGCCCCTCGAGCTCCCACACCGTCGGCCCCATGCGCGCCGCACGGCGCTTCGCCGAGACCCTGACCGGGGACGGGCTGCTGGAGCTCACCGCGGACCTGCGCGTGGACGTCTACGGGTCGCTGGCCGCGACCGGCCGGGGCCACGGCACCTTCACCGCGATCCTGCTCGGCCTGGAGGGCTACGACCCCGAGACCGTGCTGCCCGCCGAGGTGGACGAGCGGCTCGCCGACCTCGCCGAGACCGGGACGCTGCGGCTGTGCGCGGCCCTCGGGCAGCGCAAGGACCTCCCCTACCGGGTCGACAACATGGTGCAGCACCCGCTGACCGTCCTGGAGCGGCACACCAACGGCATGCGCTTCCAGGCCCTGGACGCCTCCGGCGCCGTGCTGGCCGACGAGACCTGGTTCTCCGTGGGCGGCGGCTTCATCGTCCGCGAGGGCCAGGAGGGCGCCGCCGCGGCCGAGCTGGACGCCGCCAGCGCCCAGGTGCCCCACCCCTTCCGCACCGCCGCACAGCTGCTGGCCCACTGCGAGCGCACCGGCCTGCCGATCAGCGGGGTGATGCTGGCCAACGAGCGGACCTGGCGCGACGAGGACGAGATCCGGCAGCAGCTGCTGCACATCTGGACCGTGATGGAGGAGTGCAAGGACTCCAGCCTCCGGCGCACCGGCCCGCTGCCGGGCGGGCTGAACGTGGCCCGCCGCGCCCCCGAGTGGCACCGGCGCCTGCGCACCGAGGACCCGGACCGGGACCCGGGCTTCTGGCCGGAGTGGGTGAACCTCGTGGCCCTGGCGGTCAACGAGGAGAACGCCTCCGGCGGACGCGTGGTCACCGCCCCCACCAACGGGGCGGCCGGCATCATCCCGGCGGTGCTGTTCTACGCCACCCACTACTCCCCCGCCGCCCGCGCCGCCGCCGCGGAGGGCCCCGAGGCGCTCGCGGCCGCCCGGCGGGACATCGTGGTCCGCTTCCTGCTCACGGCCGGGGCGGTCGGGGTGCTCTACAAGGAGCAGGCCTCGATCTCCGGGGCCGAGGTGGGGTGCCAGGGCGAGGTCGGCTCCGCCTCCTCGATGGCCGCCGCCGGCCTCGCCGAGGTCCTGGACGGGACCCCGGCCCAGGTGGAGAACGCCGCGGAGATCGCCATGGAGCACAACCTCGGGCTGACCTGCGACCCCATCGGCGGACTGGTGCAGATCCCCTGCATCGAGCGCAACGCGATCGCCGCGGCCAAGGCGATCAACGCCGCCAAGATGGCGATGTGGGGCGACGGCACCCACCGGGTCAGCCTCGACGAGGTCATCGTGACCATGCGCGAGACCGGCAGGGACATGAGCCACAAGTACAAGGAGACCGCCCTGGGCGGACTCGCCGTGAACGTCGTGGAGTGCTGACCGTGAGACGCTGAACCCGTCGGCCCGGACGGTCCTGTCCGTGCGGACCGGCGAGCAGCGTTGGCACCCACCGAGGAGACGAGACCGCACCGTGACAGCCCCCGCCCAGGACACCCGTTCCCCGCAGCGTCCCACCGCCCTGGTGGTGGGGGCCAGCGGCATCGCCGGTTCGGCGATCGTCGAGCAGCTGACCCGCACCGAGGACTGGGACGTGCTCGCCCTCTCCCGCAACCCCGTCCCCGGCAGCTCGGCCCGGCACCTCGGCGCCGACCTCCGCTCCCCCGAGAGCCTGGCCGCGGCCCTGGCCGTGGAGCGGCCCACGCACGTGTTCTTCACCGCCTGGTCCCGCCAGGCCACCGAGAAGGAGAACATCGAGGTCAACGCCGGGATGGTCCGCAACCTCCTGGCCGCCCTGGCCCACGCCCCGGTGGAGCACGTAGCGC
The DNA here is from genome assembly GCF_020833785.1 of Kocuria sp. CCUG 69068. Lineage (NCBI taxonomy): Bacteria > Bacillati > Actinomycetota > Actinomycetes > Micrococcales > Micrococcaceae > Kocuria > Kocuria sp. CCUG 69068. Next base: position 17,479 of record NZ_PDDL01000009.1, on the reverse strand, counting down.
TGATGACCGGGCTCAAGCACTACCTGGGCCCCTTCGAGGCCTACGGCAAGGGGGACATGCCCGACACTCCCTTCCTCGAGGAGGAGCCGCGCCTGCCGGTGGAGAACTTCTACTACGCCCAGGAGGACGAGCTCTGGGCGGCCGCCGGCCGCCAGGGCTTCCGCTGGTCCGTGCACCGGGCGCACACGGTCATCGGCCACGCGGTGGGCAACGCCATGAACATGGGGCTGACCCTGGCCGCGCAGGCGGCGATCTGCCGGGAGACGGGCCGCCCGTTCGTGTTCCCCGGCTCCGAGGTGCAGTGGAACAGCCTGACCGACATGACCGACGGGTCCCTGCTGGCCGAGCACATGGTCTGGGCCGCCACCGAGGAGGCCGCCGGCAACGAGGCCTACAACGTGGTCAACGGCGACGTCTTCCGCTGGCGCCGGATGTGGCCGGCGCTGGCCGCCTGGTTCGGGCTCGAGTGGGAGGGCTACCGTGACGCACCGCGGCCGCTGGAGCAGCAGATGCGCGGCGCCGAGGACGTCTGGGCCCGGATCGTCGCCGAGCACGGGCTCGCGGAGCCCGACCTGGCCCGCGTGGCCTCCTGGTGGCACACCGACGCCGACCTCGGCCGGCCCATCGAGGTGGTCGCCGACATGAGCAAGAGCCGGCTGGCCGGGTTCACCGGCTACCGCCGCACCCGGGACTGCTTCACCGGCCTCTTCGACCGCTACCGGGCCGAGCACATCATCCCCTGACCCCCAGACAGGGACCCGGGAGGGATCAGCCGCCCACGTGGGAGAGGATCGCGGTGAGGGCGGTCCGCACCCCGGTGGAGAGCGTCGGCTCGATCGCCGGGGCGAAGAACGGCGAGTGGTTCACCGGCACGGGTCCCTCCCCCTCGAGGACGGCTCCGTCGTGGCCGCCGAACATCCAGAACACCGAGGGCACCCCGATCGCCGCGCCGAGGGCCCCGAAGTCCTCCGAGCCCATCATCGGTTCGACCTCCACCACGTTGTCCTCCCCCAGCACCTCGCGGAAGCGCTCGACGAGAGCAGCGGTGGCCGCCGGGTCGTTGTAGTTGCGGGGGAAGGTCGAGAGCTCCTCGATGGTGGGCTCCGGGGCCCCCGAGGCCGCCGCCTCCGCGGCGATGATCCGCCGCAGGGCCCCCAGGACGTGGTCCCGGACGGCGGGGTCGAAGGTGCGCACGTTGAGCGTGAACTCGGCCGAGGCCGGGATGATGTTCTCCTTGAGCCCGCCGTGGAAGGTCGCCACGGTGACCACCGCGGCCCGGCGCGCGTCGATCTCGCGGGAGACGATGGTCTGGATCCGGGTGATCATGTGCGCCCCGAGCACGATCGGGTCGGTGGCGTCCTGCGGCTGGGACGCGTGGGCCCCCTTGCCGTGGACGGTGACCAGCCAGGAGTCGGCCATCGCCATGACGTCCCCCGCAGCCCAGCTGACCGTGCCGGCCCGGGAGGGCATCACGTGCTGGCCGAGGACGACCTCCGGCAGCGGCGCCCGCTCCCACAGCCCGTCCTCGAGCATCGCCCGGGCGCCGGCGGCGGTCTCCTCCCCGGGCTGGAACACGAGCACCACGGTCCCGGCCCAGGCCTCCCGCGCGCCGGCCAGCAGCTCGGCGGCCGTCAGCAGGGCGGCCATGTGCGTGTCGTGGCCGCACCCGTGCATCACGGGGACCTCGGTGCCGTCCTCCAGCCGCCCGGTGGCGGTGCTGGCGTAGTCCAGACCGGTGTCCTCGGCCAGGGGCAGGCCGTCGGTGTCGGCGCGGAAGGCCACCGTGGGCCCGTCCCCGTTGCGCAGCACCCCGACCACCCCGGTGCCGCCGCAGCGGAAGTTCTCGATGCCCAGGGCGGTGAGCCGCTGCTCGAGCAGGGCCGCGGTGGCGTGCTCCTGCATGGACAGCTCCGGGTGGGCGTGCAGCTCGCGGTACAGCAGGTGCATCCGCCGGCGCAGGTCGTCGGTCAGCTGGAGGTCCGTGGTGGTGCTCATGGTGCGGGGTCCTTTCGGGAGAACGGTGCTAGCCGATGCGGAGGTCGTCGGAGGAGGCCTCCGGCTGGGGCGCGACGGGATCGGCCTCGGCCGACCTGTCGCGCAGGAACCATGCCAGCACAGCGGTGGCGATCACCGCGATGGCGGTGCCGAAGAACGCCAGGGTGGGCACGGTCGGCACCAGCAGGAACACGACGGCCGCGGCGACGACGCCGGCGATCACCGTCATCCGCAGGTTGCGGGTCGAGACGACGGCCTGCACGAGCACCGCGCCCAGCACCGAGGGCAGGATGTAGGTCTGGACCACGGCGACGACGTCGGCGGGCACGACGCTCACCAGCCAGGAGCCCAGGAGACCGACCAGGACGAGCAGCGAGACCAGGTGCACCATGGCCGCTCCGCTGATGGCCATCACCGCCGCCAGCTCCCCGCGGCGGGTGCCGGGCTTCGCGCCGATGGCGGACTGGGCGATCAGCGCCGAGGGCAGCAGCTTGTTGGAGATGTTGCCGATCATGAAGGCCTGGTACATCGAGGCCTGGCCCAGGATCGGGTAGTAGGTCAGCGGCTCCACGATCCAGAGCACCCCGAAGGTGCCGGCGATGGCCAGCAGGGCGGTCCAGATCCGGGCCTGGTCCACGTCCAGGCCGGAGAAGAGCACGAGGTAGGCGGGGCCGGCCAGGGCGAAGAGCAGCCCGGCGATCATCGTCAGCCGGCCCCAGCGGGCGGTGGTCGCGTCGAACTGCTCCAGGGCGGGGACGGCGGCGGGGTTCACGGTGGTCATGGCAGAAGTCCTTCGGTGGGTCTGACGCACGGGCTCGGGGACGGTCTCAGGCGGTCGGGAAGACACCGGCGCCGACGGTGGCGTAGGTGACGACCAGCGCGGTCAGGATGGCGATGCCCAGCGCCCACTCGCGGATCCACTGCGCCCGGAGGGCCTTGGCGATGCCCAGGCACACCGCCATCACGGCCGCGGAGGCGAGGAAGGCCACCACGTGGTTGCCCGACTTCGGCAGCTCCCCGAGCCCGAGGGCGAAGAACGCCCCGAGCAGGGCCGCCCCGGGGACCACGGTCATCACGGCGGGGTTGACCTTGCGCAGGCTGACGTCGCCGCGCTTGAGCAGCGGGGTGAGGACCAGAGTGGCGAGCATCCACATCGCCCCGCCCAGGCTCATCACCATGAACGCCACGGCGAAGACGCCCTGCGTGTACGTCGGGCCGCCCAGGTCGGCCCCCATGGTTCCCGCGGCGATGCTGGCCGCACCGGTCTCGAAGGACACCGACCCGATCAGCCCGATCCGCACCAGCACGGCGGGAGCGCCGAAGACGGTCAGCAGCGCGACGGCCACCAGGGCCACGGCCAGGGACGGCCCGATCGCCGAGACCGCCCCGGCGCGGAAGGAGGTCCTCAGCTCCGCCGGGCTCACCCCGGCGGCGGGGGCCGCCACACGGGCGGCCCGGACGTAGATGACGGTCTGCACGACGATGACGGCGAAGACGCCGAGGGCGCAGATCCACAGCACGGGCAGGTTGGCCACGGACAGGATGTCGGTGGAGGCGCCGTCAACAGCGGTGCGCAGGTTCATGGGAACTCCCGGAGGTGGTCGGATCGGCGGGGAAGGAGAGGCGGGGCCACGAGGAGTCCGTCGCCGGCGGACATCTGCTCCGAGCGTGACGTGACGCCGATCACTCTCATTGGAGATCTTCGATAAACTGCACCGAATGCACTCTCGACCGAAGGAACGAGCATGGAGCTGCCACCGGAGGACCTCGAGCTCGTGCACGCCCTGCAGATCGCGCCGCGGGCGTCCTGGACCCAGCTGGGGGCCGCGCTCGGCCGCCACCCCACCACGCTGGCCGCCCGCTGGGACCGGCTCCGGGCCGACGGCCGCAGCTGGGTCACCGCCCACCTGGGCACCTCCGGCACGCAGGGCTGCGCCACCTTCATCGGCCTCGAGTGCCGCCCGGGCCGCCGGGCGGAGGTGCTGGAGCGGCTGTGCGCCGTCCCGGAGATCGGCACCGTGGAGGAGTCCGCGCGCGCCTGGGACGTCCGGCTCACCGTCCTCACCCGCAGCTGGGAGCAGATGACCCGGGACGTGCTGCCGCTGGTGCGCGCCGATCCGGCGATCCTGCGGGCCCAGCTCACGGTGGCCGCCCGGCTCCATGCCATCGGCAGCAACTGGCGCCTGGACGTGCTGTCCCCGGAGCAGCAGCGCCGCGTGAGCGCACTGCGCTCGGAGGCGCACCGCCCGCACGGCGCCGTCCCCGCCCACCTCGAGGAGATGACGGCCGTGCTCCAGGCCGACGGGCGGGCCACCGCCGCGCAGATCGCCGCCGCGACCGGGACCCACCCGACGACGGCGGCCCGGCACCTGCGCCAGGCGCTCGAGACCGGCCTCGTGGCTCTCCGCTGCGAACTGGCCCAGCAGCACTCCGGCTACCCGGTGCCCTGCCAGTGGTACGTCCGGGTGCCGCCGGCGCAGCTCGAGGCGGCCGTGCGCTGCCTGCGCTCCCACCGGACGCTGCGCCTGTGCGCCTCGACCACGGGCGACACCAACCTCACCTTCCTGCTCTGGCTGCGCACCCCCGGGGACATCTTCGACGTGGAGGCGGAGCTGCAGGCCGCCGCGCCGGGGGTCCAGGTGGTCGAGTCCGACGTGGGGGTGCGGACCCACAAGCGCATGGGTTGGATGCTGCGCGACGACTCGACCGCGACCGGCGAGGTGGTGACCGAGCTCGGTCGGGCCGCCCCGTGACGCCGTGCGCGGTCCTCAGCCCCGGCCCGGCTCCCGCAGCAGGTCCGCCGGGACCAGGTGGGCGTCCCGGACGCCCTCGAGCAGCCGGGGGTCGACCGGCGTGCCGCGCCGGAGGACGCTGATCGTGCCGGCGGCCTCGAAGACCACGCACGCGACCTCGTCGGGGCTGCGCACCCCGGCGCCCCGCAGCGCACCGAAGAGCTCGGACTCCACCACGTGGACCCGGCGGAGGTTGGCCTCCAGGACCCGCTCGCCGGCCATCAGCAGCACCGCCCGGTTGTTCATCAGCGCCGACACGCGGATCCCCGCGCGGAGCCGGCCGAAGCCCGCCTCGAGCGCGAACAGCGTGCCGAGCCCCAGCACGCCCGCGGCGAGCGTGGGCGTGTCCCCCAGGACCGCGCGCCCGGCCACGGCACCGAGCATGACCACCACGACCGCGTCGAAGGTCGACAGCCGGGACAGCACGCGCTGCCCCAGGACCCGCACCATGAGCAGGAACGCCAGATAGATCCCCACCGCCGAGGCCACCACCGCCAGCGCCCCCGGGGCGTCCACGCCGAGGCGCGCCACGGCGTCGTCGAGCACCGGTCAGACCTCCTGGTCCGCGAACTGCGTCTCGTAGAGCTCCGCGTAGCGCCCGCTCACGGCGAGGAGCTCGGCGTGCCGGCCCCGCTCCACGATCCGGCCGTCCTCGACCACCAGGATCTGGTCGGCGAAGCGGATGGTCGAGAGCCGGTGGGCGATCACCAGGGCGGTGCGCCCCTCCATCGCCTCGCCCAGTGCCGCCTGGACGTAGGCCTCGTTGGTGGAGTCCAGCGCCGACGTGGCCTCGTCGAGGATCACCACGCGCGGGGCCGCGAGCAGCAGGCGGGCGATGGTCAGCCGCTGCCGCTCGCCGCCGGAGAGCCGGTAGCCGCGCTCGCCCACCACGGTGTCCAGCCCGTCCGGGAGGGAGCGGATCACGTGCTCCATGCGGGCCCGGGCCAGCGCGTCCCACAGCTGCTCGTCCGTGGCCTCCGGCTTCACCAGGGCGAGGTTGTCCCGGATCGACTCGTGGAACAGGTGCCCGTCCTGGGTGACCATCCCGATGGTCTCCCGCAGCGAGGCGAAGGTGGCGTCCCGCACGTCCGTGCCCCCGATCCGGACCGCTCCCGAGGTGACGTCGTAGAGCCGGGCCACGAGCTGGGCGATCGTCGACTTGCCCGCGCCGGAGGACCCCACGAGGGCCACCGTCTGCCCCGGCAGGACGGTGAAGCCCACGCCGTGCAGCACCTCCTCGCCGCCCCTGGTGTCGAGCACCGCGACGTCCTCGAGCGAGGCGAGCGAGACCTCCTCGGCGGAGGGGTAGGCGAACCGGACGTCGTCGAACTCCACCGACGCGGGCCCGGCGGGCAGCGACCGGGCCCCGGGCCGCTCCTGGATCAGGGGGACGAGGTCGAGGATCTCGAAGACCCGCTCGAAGCTCACCACGGCGCTCATGACGTCCATCCGGGCGTTCGCGAGCATGGTCAGCGGGGTGTACAGCCGGGTGAGGAGCAGGGCGAGGGTCACGACCGCGCCGGCGTCCAGGTTGCCGAGGATCGCCTGCGCGCCGCCGAGCCCGTAGACGAGCGCCAGGGCGAGCGCCGAGACCAGCGTCAGGGCCGTGACGAACACGGTCTGCAGCATCGCCACCCGCACGCCGATGTCCCGGACGCGGCCGGCACGGCGGGCGAACTCGGCGGCCTCGGCGTCGGGCCGGCCGAAGAGCTTGACCAGGGTGGCGCCGCCGGCGGAGAACCGTTCGGTCATCTGCGTGGACATGGACGCGTTGTGCTGGGCCGCCTCCCGCTGGAGGTTCGCCAGGCGCCCGCCCATGGCCCGGGCCGGGACCAGGAAGATCGGCAGCAGCAGCACGGACAGCGCGGTGACCTGCCACGAGATCGAGACCATGACGACGACGGTCAGGATCAGGGAGACGATGTTGCTCACCACGCCGGAGAGCGTGTTGGAGAACGCCCGCTGGGCGCCGATGACGTCGTTGTTGAGCCGGGAGACCAGGGCCCCGGTGCGCGTGCGGGTGAAGAAGGCGATCGGCATCCGCTGCACGTGGTCGTAGACGGCGGTGCGCAGGTCCAGGATGAGCCCCTCGCCGATCAGAGAGGAGAGCCACCGGTTGAGGATGCTCAGCCCCGCGTCCACGACCGCCACGGCGGCGATGGCCACCGCGAGCCATACCACCACGGAGACCGCGTCCCCGGCGTTGATCGCACGGACCACGTCGCCGGCCAGGATCGGGGTGACCACGCCCAGCAGCGCCGTGAGCACCGAGATCACCAGGAACACCGTGAGCCTGGTCTTGTGCGGGCGCGCGAAGACGACGATGCGCCGGAGCGTGCCCCGGTCGATCTTCCGGTCCTTGACGTCCTGGCCCTGGACGGTGCGCCACAGCACCATGTACGGCGAGTTCTGCATGCTCATGCGGCCAACCCCGATCTGCGGGGATCGCCCGCGCTGCACCAGACGCGGCACCGTGGTGGTCGTGCGCGCCGCGCCGCCACCGATTTTACGCGGCCGCGCCGACACGTCCGCGCCCGCCCGCCGCGGCCCGCCCGCCGCGGCCCGCCGACGGAGCGCCGGACGACGACGGGCCCCCGCGCCGCAGGATGCTGCGGGCGGGGGCGGGTCGCTCCGGCGCGGGAGGGGTCAGGCCCGGGCGGACCCGCGGCGCCGCGCCGCGACCAGGTGGTCCAGCGACCAGCGGCCGGCACCGGCCAGGACGAAGAGGACGGACGCGGCGGCGAGGAGCAGGACGAGCTCGATCCCGCCGTCGGCGGCGAAGAACCCCGCGGGAAGGTGCACCAGCACGAGGGCGCCCAGCATGGTCAGGGCGAGCAGGGCGGCGACCACGCGGGTGCCGAGCCCCAGGAGGAGCATCAGCCCGCCCACGAGCTCGAGGACGGCCGCGAGGGGCGCGGCGAGCTCGGCCGCCGGGACGCCCATCTGGGCGAAGGAGGCCTGGGTGCCGGCGACGGTCCACTCGGTGACCTTCTGCCAGCCGTGCAGGAGGAACGTGGTGCCGAGGACGACGCGCAGGACGGTGAGTCCGAGGGTCGCGGCCGAGGAGTCGGCGGTGGGGACGGTGGGGGCGGAGGAACGGACGGAGGACGTGCGCTGCGACACCTGTGTTGTGGACATGTCACCACAGTAGGGGGCAGATACTTTCCGTGTCAAGCTTTTGGGCGGAGGGGGCCCGGTGTCACGGCTGGTCCGAGGCCAGTCCCCGGGCCGTGGGGCCGGCCGCGGCGTCGTCGACCATGCGGCCGATCAGCGCGAGCTGCTGGACCTGCACCGGCGTCAGCCGGTCGATCACCGTCCGCCGGACGTGCTCCACGTGCCCCGGGGCCACCTGCTGGACCCGCTCCAGGCCGCGGTCGGTGATCTCCGCGAGCACCACCCGCTTGTCCTGCTCCCCGCCGGCGCGCACCACCAGGCCGTCCCGCTCGAGACGCGCGACGATCCGGGACAACCGGGACTGGGAGGTGTTGGTGGCCGCCGCGAGGTCCGACATGCGCCGGCGCCGGTCGGGGGCCTCCGAGAGCATCGCGAGCACCAGGTACTCGGCCAGGCTGAGGTCCGCCTCCGCCTGCAGCTGGGACTCGATGCTGCCGGGCAGCGTGAACATGATGGAGACGAGCGCCAGCCAGGCCTCGCGCTCCTCGGGGGACAGCCATCGGGTCTCGGTCATGGCCCGATTCTACGAGCCGATCCTTGACGCCTCATGGGAACGCGTCCGCCGAGCGCGCCCCATAATGGAACCCATGGACTCCCTCGGCACCTGGCCCCGGCCCGTACCCGCGGACGACCGCGACTTCGACGTCCAGGTCATGCGGCGGCTGCGCACCGCTCCCGGCGAGGACGGGGCGCCCGACCGCCCCTCCCTGGGCGAGCGCCTGGGCACGTCGCTGCTGCTGGTGGTCCCGGTGCTGACCGCGCTCGCCGTGGTCCTGCTGTGGCAGCAGTGGTCCCGGTCCGGCTCGGTGCTCTACCTCGCCCTCGTCGCCGTGGTGCTGGTGGCCACGGCCCTGTGGTGGACGGCCCGGCTCAAGCGCGCCTTCAGCACCGCGCAGGGCCGGCTGGGCGCCCGCCTGGCGAACGTCGTGGAGCACGGCGTGGGCGTCGTCCGGGAGATCGCCCTCGAGCCGGTCGCCCAGGACGCGTCCGCCTCCGGGCGCACGGACGGGAGCACGGCGGCGGACGCGGCGACCGGCGGCGGCCGCGTCCGCGCCCGGCTCGAGCTGTCCGTGACCCCGGTGCGGGGGGAGCGCTTCAGCACCTCCGTGGAGGCCCTCTACGACGCCGACGCCGCGCTCCTCCTGGAGACCGGCTCGCACGGGCCCGTCCGTTTCCTGCGCGACGACCCTGAGGGCACCACCGTGATCGACACCCGGCTCTCCGAGGAGCAGGTCGCGCAGGTCTACCGGGGCGCAGCCCTCAACTGAGGGCGGTGGCGGCTCGGCCGTCGCGCCGGTCGGCCGCCCGCTGCTCCTTCTCGACCCGCAGCCGGAGCTGCTCGCACAGGTCCTCCCCCGCCCGGAGCAGCTCCGGCATCCGGTGCCGCTCCGTGGTCTGGGCGCGGAAGGCGTCCGCCACCCCCACCCCGTGCCCGGCGCGGCGGGCGAGCTCGACCGGCAGACCGGCCCGCAGCGTGCCCGGCTCCAGGACCTTGAGATAGGCCCCGGAGCGGCCCCGCTCCGTGAAGCGGCGCAGCCAGCCGCGGACCTCCATGCTCGCGCGGAACGTGCCGCAGGGGATGCGGGCGTCCGTGACCTGCAGCAGCACCCCGCCGATGCGCCAGACGTCGCCCAGCCGGGCGTCGTCGACGTCGACGCCCGAGAGCGTGAGGTTCTCCCCGAAGGAGCCGTCGGGGATCTCCCGCCCCAGCTCCTGCGCCCAGAAGTCCAGCTCCTCGCGCGCGAACGCGTACACGGCCTGGTCCGTGCCGCCGTGGTACTTGCCGTCCCCGATGAAGTCCCCGGCCAGGCCCGAGCCGAGACCGCCCCTGCGGGGGCCCGGATCGCGGACCTCCACCGGTCCGTCCACAGGGCGCTTGTGGATGCCGGTGGAACGGTTCGGCCGGGCGGGATTGGCCCCGGAGCGTCCCACGTTGACGCTGTGCACGCGTCCGGTCACGGCCGGACGTCCTCGCCGGGGCGTCCGGCCTCGTCCCCGGTGCGCTCCTCCAGCTCGTTGTGGTGGGTCGGGGAGTACACCGCCGAGCCGATGAGGTACCCGGACCGGGCCAGCGCCATGCTGCCCACGGCCGAGGTCACGAGCTGCAGGACCACCGCGGCGAGCAGCTTCACCGCGTTCTCCACGCCGGGCAGGAAGAAGAACGCCCCGGTGAGGACGAACGAGACGCCGAGGCCCGCGGCCGTGGCGATCGCCGAGGACCGGGTGTAGAGGTCGGGGAACCGGATGATCCCCACCGTGGCGGTGAGGAAGATCAGCGAGCCCAGGACGATGAACGCCTGCCCCACCACGCTCATCCACAGGGTGTCGTGCATGATCGGGTCGAAGTCCACGGTCATCGCCTCCCCTTGGTCAGTGCGCGGGCCAGGGACAGGGTCGCCAGGAAGCCCACGAGGGTGGCGATGAGGACCAGGTCGAAGACCGGAGGGCTCATCGCCAGCACGCCGAACAGGGCGATGAGCCCCACCACGGAGAAGAACAGCAGGTCCGCGGCGATGGCCCGGTTGGCGTCGTTGGGTCCGCGGAACATCCGCACCCCGGCGACGAGGACGGAGGCGGCGAGCACCAGCACGCCGAAGAGGATGCCGATCATCGGGGTGCCCCTCCCGGTCGGATGCCGTTCAGCATGTGGGTCTCCATCTCCTGCAGGCCCGACCGGGCGTCCTGCGGTCCGTCCGAGTACATGGCGTGCACGAAGATGTCGTACTCCTCCGTGCCGGCGGCCCCGTCGTCCCCCGCGCCCCCGTCGGACGCGAGCTGGTCCGCATCCTCCCGGGGCCGGGCCACGGTGGCCAGGGTCAGCGTCCCCGGGGTCAGGGTGATGAGCACGCTGAGCAGGACCGTCTCGAACTCGCTGCGGCACCGGGTCCGGTAGCGGACCACGATGGGCGAGGACCCCTGGCCCGGGGTGAGCACGTCGCGGGTCACCGCGGCGTTGGAGAGGACCAGCTCCCAGGCGTACCAGAGCAGGAAGCCGATCAGGCGCAGCGGCCAGGTCAACCACTTCACGAGTTCACCACCGCCTCCACGAACGCGCTGGTGTCCACGAGCCCGTCCGCCGCCGTGGCGGCGACGCCCAGCAGCAGCTCACCGCCCACACCGAGGACGAGGGTGACGACCGCCAGGACGAGGGCCGGTGCGATGAGGCCCACCGGGATGCGGCGCTCCTTCGTGCCGACCGCGGCGACGACCTCGCTCGACGAGTCCTCCGGATTCCCCAGGAACATCTTCCCCCAGATCTTGAGCAGGTACAGGAGCGTGAACAGGCTGACGCCGACCGCCACGAGGGCCACCACGACCTGCTGCTCCTCGAACGCGGCCAGGATCAGCGCCAGCTTGGCCACGAACCCCGAGAACGGCGGGATGCCGGTCAGGGACATGGCGGCGGCGAAGAACACCACGGCGGTGAGCGGCTCCCGCCGCAGCAGTCCCGTGACCTCGCCCAGCGGCTGCCGCCCGTAGGCGATCTCCACCGCGCCGGTGGACAGGAACAGGGACACCTTCACCACCGTGTGGTGCAGCAGGAAGAAGATGCCCGCGGTGAGTCCGGCGGCCCCGAACAGGGCGACGCCCAGCAGGATGTAGCCGATCTGGCTCACGGTGGAGTAGGCGAGGATCGCCCGCGCGTCCCGCTCCCCCACGGCGCCGAGCACACCGACCACCATCGAGACGGTGAAGACCACCAGCCCGATCCACAGGTACTGCTCCGCGCCGTCGAAGATCACGGCGTAGATCCGGTAGATCGCGTAGACCGCGATCTTCGTGTGCAGCCCCGAGAACAGGGCGGTGACGGTGGGCGACATGAAGGGGTAAGTGCGCGCCAGCCACCCGTGCACGGGGACCACCGCCGCCTTCACGGCCAGGGCGGTGAGAGCAACGGCGACCGACACGGCCACGGCGGTGGACTCCGCGGCCCGGCCCGCCAGCTCGGCGAGGTTCACGGTGCCGGCCGTGCCGTAGACGAGCCCCACCCCCGCGAGGAAGATCGTGGAGGCCAGCAGGTTGACGCTCACGTAGATCCGCGAGGACGTGACCTGCATCAGCCGTCCCCGGCCGCGGTGGGCCAGGATGATCAGCGCGTAGGACGGCACGAGCATGACCTCGATGAACACGAACAGGTTGAACAGGTCCGCCGTGAGCAGGGCTCCGTTGAAGCCGGCCGTGAGCACGAGCACCAGGGGGCCGAAGTAGCGCTTCTCCGCCTGCCCCGAGACCACCCCGAACCAGGAGCTGACCAGGGTCACGAAGCCGGTCGCGGTGAGCATGAGGGCGGTGAACAGATCGGCCGCGAAGGGGATGGCGATGCCGGCGGGCCAGCCGCTGATCCGGTGGGCCAGCACGGTGCCGCCGTCCAGGAGGGTGGCCACGAGCCACACGGCCCACACCACGTCCGCCCCGAGGACGGCGAGCAGCCCCGCCTTGCCGATCCGCCCGGAGCCGCCGGCGAGCACCAGCAGACCGGCGGCCAGCAGCGGGACGATGACGAAGAACGGGATCAGGTCCGCGCTCATGCGCGACCACCCCGCCCCGGGCGCCGCTCGGGGCGGGTGCCCACCGGATCCGGGTCCGTGGGGGCGTCACCGTGCGTTCCGGCGCTGTCTGCGGGGTCGTCCATCAGGTCAGGGGTCTCCATCTCCCGGCCGGTGAGCTCGAGATCGGTGTCGTCGTCCTCGTCGCCGGTCACGGCGAGCACGAGCATGTACATGGTGATGGCGAACGCGATGACGATCGCCGTCAGCACGAAGGCCTGCGGCAGGGCGTCCGCCGTGGTCGCCGGATCCGGGGAGTAACCGAGGGGCTCACCGCGGCGGTCGATGCCGCCGGTGGACATGATCAGCAGGTTCACCCCGTGGCTGAGGAGGGCGAAGCCGATGATCAGGCGGACCATGCCGCGTCGCAGCATCATGAACACGCCGCCCCCGATGAGCACGCCCACGGTCAGTGCGAGTGCCATCAGGAATCGTCTCCTCGGGGTCGGTCGGGGTGCTCGGCGGACGCCCCGGAAGGCCGTCCGGAACTCCGGTCGAGGACCCGGATGCTGCTGAGGTCCATGGGCGCCGTGCTGGGGTGGTGCGGCTCGTCCGTGGTGGGGGTCGGGCGGGGGGCGGGACCGTCCACCGCGGTGGAGCCCACCCGCCGCAGGGGCGGTGGTTCCTTCTCCTCCACGCCGAGACGGCTGACCGCGGCCAGGATCACGCCGACCACCGCCAGGTACACGCCGACGTCGAAGAACAGCGCCGTGGTGATCGCGACCCCGAACACGTCGAAGTGCAGGGCGCGCAGGAACGAGCCCTCGGCCAGGCCCAGGAGGCCCACGACCACCGCCACGGCGACCCCGGCGCCGATGAGCTTCACGTAGGGCACGCCGAGCCGGCTGACCCGGTCGTCCTGCGCCGAGAGATAGACCAGGGAGATGCCCGCGGCACCGATGAGGGCCGCGATGAACCCGCCGCCGGGCTGGTAGTGCCCGCGGAGCAGGAAGAAGAGGGACAGGACCACGATGACCGGCCCGAGCAGGCGCTCGGTGACCCGCAGGACCATGGTGTTGTCCCCGGCGTCGCTGATCGGCGACCCGGGCGGCTCCGTGATGGGGCTGTGCAGCTTGGGCAGCAGCCCCCGCGACTCCAGGGCCACGACGATCGCGATGCCGGCCACGCCCAGGACGGTCAGCTCACCGAGGGTGTCCAGGGCGCGGAAGTCCACGAGGATCGTGTTCACCACGTTCGACCCGCCGGTCTCCGTCTTGGCCTCCGCGAGGAAGTACTGGCCCGCGTCGGAGAGCCCGCGCCGGCCGGTGAGCGCCCACGTGGCCACGGCGGCGGAGGTGCCCGCGAGGACCGCGACGACGGCCGCCGTGGTCGACCGCCGCTTCCCGGTCCGGTGGAAGGTGGAGGGCAGTCGGTTGAGCAGCAGGACGATCACCACCACGGTGAGGATCTCGACCAGCAGCTGGGTCAGCGCCACGTCCGCGGCGCCCAGCTCGTAGAACCACAGCGCGACCGCGAAGCCCACCACGCCGATGATCGTCACGAGGGCGATCCGGCTGCGCACGCCCAGGGCCAGGAGCACCCCGACCAGGACCACGCCGAGCAGGACCCAGTCCAGGGGGCGCGTCACGTCCCCGTGCAGCGGCGGGACGTCGACCGTGAACACGCCGACGACCGTCAGCGCCACCAGCACGACCACGGGCGGGACCAGGTGCCGGTAGGGGGCGTCGGCGCGGGTGAGGCCGCCGATCCACGCGCCCAGGGCGACGGAGCCGCCGCGCAGCGCCTCGACCGTGCCCACCCCGGTGATGGGCGACAGCTCCCGGTCCAGCAGCCGGTCCACGCTCCTCCGGGCGAGCACCAGGATCGTGCCCAGGGTGAAGACCGCCAAGGACATGTACAGCTCGGGGGCGAACCCGTGCCACAGCCCCAGGTGGGGCTCGGCGTCGGGCCCGGCCACGGCGGCGGCGGCGGCACCGAGCAGCGGCTCGGCCAGCACACCGGCCAGCCCCAGCACCAGACCGGCCACGGAGACCAGGGCCACGGGCGCCAGGAAGGCCGCGGAGGCCTCCTTCGGCGGGTCCTGGGCGGGGCGGCCGGGGAAGATCGTGATGATCATCCGGGCCGAGTAGGCGAAGGTGAAGGACGCGGCCAGGACCGCCACGGCGCCCACGAGCCACACCGCCGCGGTGGGCGCCGGGCTCTCCGCCATGGCCTTGAACATGGCCTCCTTGGAGACGAACCCGAACAGCGGGACGACCCCGGCCATGGAGACCGCCGCGAGCGTCATCACGACGGCCGTGACGGGCATCGTCCGCGCCAGCCCGGAGAGCTTGCGGATGTCGCGGCTGCCGGCCTGGTGGTCGACCACTCCCAGGGACATGAACAGGGCCGACTTGAACAGCGCGTGGGCCGCCACGTGCACCACGGCCCCCACCACTGCGTAGGAGGTGCCGATGCCGATGGTCGCCGTCAGGAAGCCCAGCTGGCTCACGGTGGAGTAGGCGAGCAGCTCCTTGAGGTCGTTGCGCTGCAGCGCGAACACCGCCCCCATCAGGGCGGTGAACAGGCCCACGGAGATCAGCAGGACGTTCCACACCGGCACCTCGCTGAGGGCCGTGGAGAAGCGCAGCATGAGGTAGATGCCGGCCTTCACCATGGCCGCCGCGTGCAGGTAGGCGCTCACGGGGGTGATCGCGACCATGGCGTCGGGCAGCCAGGCGTGGAAGGGGAACTGCGCGGACTTGGTGAAGGCCGCGAGGGCGATCAGCACCGCGACGAACGCGGCGAACCCGGGGGACGTGGACCACACGTCGTCGACGAGGATGTCGCTGAGGCGCGTGGTGCCGGTGGCCACCCACATCGCGACCACCGCGGCGAGCAGGCACAGCCCGCCGGCCATGGTCACCAGGAAGGTCCGGATCGCCGGGTCCTTGGCGTGCGGGCCGGAGCGGGCGATGAGCAGGAAGGAGCACAGCGTGGTGAACTCCCACATCACGAACAGCAGGACCACGTCGTCGGCCAGGACCAGCCCGAGCATCGCCGCGGCGAAGAACGTCATGAGGGTGTAGAAGGCGCTGTGCGAGCCCTTGGCGAGGTAGCGGGCCGAGTAGCCGATGACCACCGCGCCGATGACCAGCACGATGAGGCCGAAGAACAGCCCGAGCCCGTCGAGCCGCAGGTGGAAGGTCACGCCCAGGGTCGGCATCCACGGGATCTGCTGGGAGACCGCGTCGGCGTCCCCCCGGCCGTTCCACACCGCGACCAGCGCACCGGCGAGCACGAGGAGGCCCGCGGCGAGCGGCCAGCCGGCGTCGCGGCCCGCCCGGCGGCCCAGGACGGCCGCCGCAGGGCACAGCAGGGTGGTGAGAGCGAGAATGATCAGGAGGGACACGCCTGGCAACCGTCCGGTCGGTGGGATGGGAACGAGGTGGACTCGGCCGTCGACTGACCGGCCGCGCCGGCCGGTGTCCCGGCCGGAGTGCTCAGGCGTCCCGGGGGCATCCGGAGAGCAGCGGCCCCCAGGAGTTCAGGTAGCCGTTCGTCCCGTTGGACACGCACCGGACCGCCGAGGACAGCACGCGGCCCGGCGGCACAGCGGGGCCGCGGCCGTGGGCATGGTTCCTGGGGCTGGTCATCGCCCCGAATTTACCATGACGGCCACCACAGCCCCCGGCGAGGTGCTGCGGTGCCCGTGACTCCTCTGCGCGCGGTCCGGCCGCCCTTCCGGCCGGTGACGGGGTCAGCGCCGCTCCCGCAGGGGACTCGAACCGGAGTGCGGGACGGTCGGGGTGGCGGCGGTCTCGGCGTCCGGCTCGACGGGCGCGCGGCGTGCCGCTTCCTCCGGCGGGAGCGCGTCCCCGAGGTCCTCGTCCCGGTCCTCGACGAGCTCGCCGTCGCCACCGCGGTCGCCGTCGCGGGGGGCGAGGGCCGGACGACGGCGCGGGGCGTCGTTGATCTCGGTGACGGACACGGCCATCGCGTTGAGCGCGAGACCGGCGAGCACGAACAGCCACGCCGCGACGGGGTACCACGCCAGACCGAGGACCACTCCGACCACGACGAGGGCGACGGAGGTCAGGTAGGCGGGGGTCAGCACGCGCTGGACGTTGAACTTCATGGTTTCCATTCCACCACGCGCGCGTGCTGATCGACCAACGGGCCCGGGCGTTTCCCCGCACCGGCCCGGGCACCCTGGTCCGGGAGCCTCCGTGCGTATACCGTCGGCGGCATGGACGACCTCGACCCCGAGCTGCTCGAGCTGGCGCGCTCCGCGCGCACCGTGACCGTGCTCTCCGGCGCCGGGATGTCGGCCGAGAGCGAGGTGCCCACCTTCCGGGACGCCGGCACCGGACTGTGGGCCCGCTGGTCCCCCGAGGAGCTGGCCACCCCCGAGGCGTGGGACGCCGACCCCGGGCTCGTCTGGTCCTGGTACCTCTGGCGGGCCCGCCAGGTGCGCCGGCTCCGCCCCAACGCCGGACACCGGGCGATCGCCCGGTGGGCGGACCCCGCCCGCGTCCACGTGGTCACCCAGAACGTCGACGACCTCCACGAGCGGGCGGGCTCCGCGGTCCTCGCCCACCTGCACGGCAGCCTGTTCGCGTTCCGCTGCTCGGACTGCGGCGCCCCGTTCCCGGCGCGTCTCCTCCCGGGCCTGGCGGCGGAGGCCCGTCCGGAGGCACCACCCGCTCCCCAGGAGCCCGACCACGAGGAGCCGGGCCGCGAGCGCCCCCCGGTGTGCCCCTCCTGCGGCGGAGCGGTGCGGCCCGCGGTCGTGTGGTTCGGGGAGCAGCTGCCCGAGGGCGCCGTGGAGCGCGCCGCCGCGGCCGTGGCCGAGGCGGAGCTCGTGCTCGTGGTGGGCACGTCCGGGCTCGTGCAGCCCGCCGCCTCCCTGCCGCTGATCGCGGCCGGCCGCGGTGTCCACGCCCAGCTTCCGCGCGAGCCGTGCGGTGTGCTGCAGCTCCTCGGCGGCGCGGGTGCGCACTCCCTCGGGCGTGCCGTCGCCCCAGACCC
>NZ_PDDL01000089.1:0-14329 GCF_020833785.1 Kocuria sp. CCUG 69068 | reverse complement strand
CCCGGGCGGCGTCCTCGGGGTCCGGCTCGGCGCGGAGGGGCTCGGGGCGGGCGGGGGCGGCAGCGGTGCCGCCGACCACCCGGAGGACCGGCCGCCGGGCGTGCGGCACCACGGGCGCGGGTCCTGGTCCGGCGTGCTCGGTCATGGGCTGCTCCTTGGGGGCGGGGCGAGCGGTTCAGCTCCGACGGTAGGAAGTGCGTGTTACTGCATCGGGCACGTCGTGTTTCCGGAGCATGACGATCCTCATAACGAGACGAAGCATGCCACGGACGGGCGGGCAAGCCCCACAAATGACAATTGCGACGCCGGCACTCCCGTGCTGCCCCTCGGGCACGACCTAGTCTGGCCGGATGGAAGTCCACAAGGCCCTGGCGTTCCTCGCCGTCGCGGAGGAGCTGCACTTCGGCCGCGCGGCAAAGCGCCTGCACATGGCGCAGCCGCCCCTCAGCCGCCTGATCCGGCAGCTGGAGTCCGAGCTGGGCGCCACCCTGTTCGAGCGCAACACCCGCCACGTGACCCTGACGCCGCAGGGCGAGGCCCTGCTCGAGCCGGCCCGGGAGCTGGTGATGCTCGCGCAGCGCATGAAGGACGTGGTCCGCAAGTCCCAGGCGGGCGAGACCGGGCGGGTGCGGCTCGGCTTCGCCGGGGCCTCGGTGAACCAGGCGGTGGGCGAACTGGCGCGCCAGGTCCGGCGCCGTCGCCCCGGGATCAGCCTGGAGCTCTACAGCTCGCAGTTCTCCTACCTGGGCCTGGAGAAGGTCCTGGACGACTCCCTCGACATCGTGATCGGCCGGTGGGACTTCCTGCCCGCGGAGATCAGCTCCCGGCTGGTCGCGCTCGAGGAGCTGCTCATCGCCCTCCCGGAGAGCCACCCGCTGGCCGACCGCGAGACGGTCGACGTCGAGGACCTCGCCGGGGAGGCGTGGATCGTGCTGCCCGGCGGGGCGGGGGCCACGCTGCCCAACCGGCTCAACACCCTGGCGATGAACGCGGGGTTCGTCCCGCGCATCGTCCAGGTGGCCCCGGACTCCTGGACGCTCGTGGTCCTCGTGGGCGCCGGGATGGGCATCTCCCTCATCCTCTCCAGCGTCCGGGACAACGTGCCGTCCCGGGGCGTGGTCTACAAGCCGCTGACGCAGGAGCAGAAGCCGGTCGAGGTCCGCCTCCTGTGGCGCCGCGGGGACGCCAACCCGGCGCTGCAGTCCGTCATCGAGATCTCCGAGACGGTGTTCCCCGCGCCCGGGGGCCCGCTGCCCGCCCCGGCGCCCGGCACTCCGTGACCCCCGCCCCCTCGCCGAGGGGGGGATGCTCAGCTGAAGGCCGAGATGCCGGTGATGTCCCGGCCCACGAGCAGCGCCTGGATGGAGTCGGTGCCCTCGTAGGTGGAGACCACCTCCATGTCCGTCATGTGCCGGACGACGTGGTTCTCGAGCAGCAGCCCGTTGCCGGCCAGGAGGTCCCGGGCCTCGTTGCAGATCCACTTGCCCTTCTGCGCCGTGGCCATCTTCACCATCGAGGCCTGCGCGTTGGACAGCTGACCGCGGTCGGCGAGCTCGGCCATGCGGTCGCAGAGCAGCTGCATGGTGGTGAGCTCGCTGAGCATGTTGGCCAGCCGCGACTGGACCAGCTGGTAGCCGCCGATGGCCCGGCCGAACTGCTGCCGTGTCGCGGCGTAGTCGGCGGCGATCTCGAAGGCCGCCATGCCGTGGCCGACCGCCTCCCACGCGGCGCCGCCGCGGGTGGCCTGCAGCACCCGGGAGACGTCCTTGAAGGACCGGCAGTTCTCGAGGCGATTGCCCGCCGGGACCCGCAGGCCCTCGAGCACGATGTCGGCCTGCTGGATCGCGCGCTTGCCGACCTTGCCGGTGATCACCTCGGGCCGGTACCCGGCCGGGTGGTTCCCGTCGTCGTCCTTCTCCACGACGAACGCGTTGACCTTCCCGTCCTCGGTGTTGCGGGCGAACAGGACGACGACGTCGGCCGCGTCCCCGTTGCCGATCCAGCGCTTGTGCCCGTCGATCACCCACTCCTCGCCCTCGCGGCGAGCGGAGGTCTCCAGGGCCACCGAGTCCGAGCCGTGCTCCGGCTCCGTGAGGGCGAAGGCCCCGGTCTTCTCCAGCCGCGCCATCGCCGGCAGCCAGCGCTGCTTCTGCTCCTCGGACCCCAGCATGTTCAGCGCCCCCATGCACAGGTTGCCGTGCACGCCCAGGAACGTGTTGATGCTGCCGTCGGCCCTCGCCATCTCCCGGGCCACCATCCCGGCGGCCTTGCGGGACATCCCCGGGCAGCCGTAGCCCTGGATGGTGGTGCCGATGATGCCCAGCTCCGCCAGGCCGGGCACCAGCTCCCAGGGGAACTCGGCGCGCTCCCAGTAGTCGTTGATCACGGGCAGCACGCGCTGCTGGGCGAACTCGCGGACCCGGTCCCGGATCGCGATCTCCTCGGGCGTCAGGTCGTCGTCCAGCCGGAAGTAGTCGGAGGTCGCGGCGCCCGCGCGGACGGCGGCCGGGGCCTCGGTCGAGGGGGCGCTGGAGATGGTGGTCATGGTCGGTCCTTTCGTCGGCGGGTCCCAGGACCCGCGGTGGTCGGAGTGGTCGGTGCCGCCGGGCGTTCCCGGCGGGTGGCCCGCAGGATCGCGAGCAGTCCCAGCGCGGTCAGGGCGACCGCGGGGAAGACGAGGAGCGAGGCGCCGGTGGCCCACGCCAGGGAGACCCCGGAGTAGCCCACGGCCATCGCGAGGAAGCGGACCATGTTGTGGATGCCGATCGCGGTCCCGGAGCCCCCGGCGGGCGAGAGCAGGAGCTCCGTGGCCGCCGCGCTCTGGGCAAAGGCGATGCCGGTCCCGGCGAGCACGAGCCCCAGGACCACCAGGGACACGATCACCCAGCGGGCCACGCCCAGACCGGACGAGACCATGGCCAGCGTGACCACCGGGGCGGCGACCACGAGGATCAGGACCCCACGGCCGAGCTGGACGCCGCTGCCGTGCCGGCGGCCCACCCGCGCCGCGACGGGTCCCGCCGCCGTCATGGCGAGCGCCAGGGTGAAGACCACGGCGCCGATCCGGGCCGGGCCCAGGTCCAGGTCCGAGGCGAGGAACAGGGGCACGGCCACGATGGCCACCGCCATGGACCCCATCGCCAGCCCCGCTCCGGCCGCGGCCGTGAGGTAGGCGGGGTCCCGCAGCAGGGCCGGGTCCAGCAGGGGCCGCGGGGCCGTCGCCCCGGACGCGGCCCGCCGGGCCCGGCGCCGGCAGAGGTGGGCGAACAGCCACCAGCCGAGCACCGCGCAGACCGCGCTCGCCGCCGCCCAGGACCAGGGGCCGGACTGCCCGGCCAGCACCACGGCCGCGGCCGTCGAGCCGCCGCCGAGGACGAGCCAGACCATCGCGGCCACGTGCATCGGCGGGCGCCGCCGCCCGATCCGGGGCATGAACGCCACCAGGAGGACCATCAGCACGAGCACCAGCCCGGCGTGCACCACGAAGACCCAGCGCCAGCTCAGCGCCTCGGTGAGGACGCCGCCGAAGGGCGGGCCCACGGCCTGGCCCACGCCGATGGCGGAGGCCCAGGCGCCCATGGTCTGCGCGGTCCGCTCCGGCCAGGTGGTGACCAGGGCCGCCTGCACGCAGGGCGGGATCGCGCTGCACGCCGCGCCCTGCACCATCCGGGCGAGCACGAGCGACTCCATGCCGGTCGCCGCGGCCGCCGTGAGCTCCGCGAGGACCATGACGCCCAGCGCCGAGATCAGGAAGGTCTTGACCCCGAGCCGGTCGCCGAGCCAGCCGGCGAGCGGGACGGCGGTGGCCATGGCCACCGTGAAGGCGCTCACGGCCAGCACCGACTGCTGGGCCGTCATGCCGAGGTCCGTCTGGATGACGTACAGCGGCGCGTTGATCACGTTCGAGGACATCGTGCCCATCGCCGTGGTGGCCAGCAGCGCCGGATAGGCGATCCGCCGCGCCCGCAGGGCGGGCCGGCCCCTCCGGAACGCGGTCATGCACGCACGGTCACGGAGTCCGGCTCCGGCTCCGGCTCCGGGACGACGACGCCCTCCAGGGCGGCCCGCACCGACGCCGGCAGCGGGGTGGAGCGGCCCGTGGCCGGGTCCTTCTGCACGAGCACCGTCCGGGCGCGGACCGCGACCTGCCCGTGCTGGACCAGCTCGTAGGCCACCGTGTAGGACGACCGGCCGAGGCGGCAGACCCAGACGCGTGCCGTGAGCTCGGGGCCGTGGTCGATGGAGCGCAGGTAGTCGAGCGCCAGGGAGACCACCACGCGCGGCCGGGCGGGGTCCGGGACGCCGTCCTCCCCCAGCCAGGAGGCGACCGCCGAGAGCCGCGCCTCCTCGATCAGGGTGACCACGCGGGCGTTGTTGACGTGCCGGTTCAGGTCCTGGTCGGACCAGCGCACGGGCAGCACGGTGGTGTGCACGGCGCTCACGACGCCTGCCGGACCGCGGGCTCCCCGCGCTCGAGCCACGCCAGGACGCGGTCCCGGTCGGCGTCGAGCAGCGGCGGGGCCTGCGTGTAGTCGACCGGGGTGCGGCTGAAGTCGACCGGGTGGCGGACCGTGGGGACCTCCCGGCCCCCCGCCCCGGCCAGCACCACCGGGTCCAGGCCGAGGTCCTCCGCGAACCGGACGCCCTCGTCCACCCCCAGGATCGGGGCACAGGGCACCTTGACCGCCTTGAGCAGCTCGAACCAGTCCTCGGCGTCCCGGGCGGCGAGCCGCTCGATCATCAGCCGGCGCAGCTCCACCCGGTTGGCGTTGCGCGCGGACACCGTGGCGAACCGCTCGTCCTCGGCGAGCTCGGGCGCGCCGAGGCACCGGCACAGCCGCGCGAACTGCCCGTTGTTGCCCACCGCGATGACCATGTCCTTGTCCCGGGTGGGGAAGGGCTCGTAGGGGTAGAGGCTCGGGTGCTCGTTGCCCATCCGGGTGGGGACGCTGCCGCCGGCAACGTAGGCGGCGGACTGGTTGACCAGCCCGGACAGCGCCGAGCTCAGCAGGTTCAGCTCCACGTGCTGGCCCGTCCCGGAGGACTGCCGCTCGTGGAACGCGCCCAGGATGCCGGTGGAGGCGTGCAGGCCCGTGATGACGTCGAAGAGGGCCACGCCGGCCCGGTACGGCTCGCCGTGCTGGCTGCCGGTGAGGCTCATCATCCCGGAGAGGGCCTGGGCCAGGAGGTCGTAGCCGGGCAGGTCGGCGCCGCCGGCGGTGCCGAAGCCGGTGATCGAGGCGTAGACGAGGTCCGGGCGCCAGGCGCTGACGCTCTCGTAGTCGAGGCCGTAGCGCACCAGGCCGCCGGGCTTGAAGTTCTCCACCAGGATGTCCGCCCGGGCGATGATCCGCTCCACGACCGCGAGCTGCTCGGGGTCCGAGAAGTCCAGGGCGATGGAGTGCTTGTTGCGGTTGACCGAGAGGAAGAACGTGCTCTCGCCGTCCCGGTGGGGCGGGACCCATGCGCGGGCGTCGTCCCCGGCGGTGCTCTCGATCTTGATGACGGTCGCGCCCATGTCCGCCAGCAGCATGGTGCAGTAGGGGCCGGCGAGCACGCGGCTGAGATCCGCCACCACCACCCCGGCGAGCGGGCCCGTGCCGGGGCGGCCGAAGATCTCCTGCAGGGCGTGGGCGTCCTCGAACTGGCTCATGTTCTCTCTTTTCGTCGTCGCGTCTCGTCCGGGCTCAGCCGGCGTACTCGTACCAGCCGCGGCCGGTCTTGCGGCCGTACCGGCCCTGCTCGTAGAGCTTCTCCACGGAGGGGTGCGGGAGGTCGTCGGGGTCCCCGCTCTGCTCGTGCTGGGCCAGCCGGATCAGGTAGGCCACGTCGATGCCGACCAGGTCCATGAGCTCGAACGGCCCCATGGGGTGGCCCAGGGCCGTCCGCGCGGCCACGTCGATGTCCTCGAAGCTCGCCACGCCGTCGGCCTCGAGGCGCAGCGCCTCGTCCCGCAGGGCCCCGAGGAGGCGGTTGGCCACGAAGCCGGGGACCTCGTGGTGGAGCCGCACGGGCTGCTTGCCGAGCCGGCGGGCGAGCTCCGTGGTGGTCTCCGCGGTGGCGTCGGAGGTCTGCGGGTTGCGCACCACCTCGACGCAGGCCATGACCAGCGCCGGGTTGAAGAAGTGCATGTTGCACACCCGGTCCGGGCGGCCGGTCGCGTCCGTGAGCAGGGACGAGGGGATGGTCGAGGAGTTGGTCGCGAGGATCGCGTGCTCGGGGGCGGCCTCGTCCAGGTCCGCGAACAGCTGCCGCTTGATGTCGAGGCGCTCCACGGCGGCCTCGAGCACGAAGTCGGTGCTGCGGGCCGCCTCGAGGGAGTCGGTGGTGTACGCCATCCGGGCGAGGGCGGCGTCGACATCCGCCCGGCTCCGGCTGCCCTTCTCGGCGAGCCGGCCGAGGCGGCGGTGCACCTCGTCCCGGGACCGTTCGAGGGCGGCGGGGTCGAGGTCGCTGGTGGTGACGGTGTAGCCGGCGAGGGCGAAGACCGCCCCGATCTGGGTGCCCATGGCACCGGATCCCACGACCAGGACGTCTCGGACGGCGTCGATGCTCGGCTGGGGGTTCATGTCTGCTCCTCGGAGGTTGTGGTGGGGCTCGTCGGTGGGGCCGCGGGGTTCGGGGCTGGGGCCGGTGGTCAGTCGTCGTCGCGGAAGCGGGCTGGGCGCTTCTCCAGGAAGGCGCTCGCACCCTCGGCCTTCTCGTCGGAGGCGTAGAGCAGGGACTGGGCCAGCCGCTCGAGCAGCAGCCCGGTGCGCTGGTCCGTCTCGGCGCCGTTGCGCACCACGAGCTTGGCCAGCCGCACCGCCAGGGGGCCCTTGGCGAGGATCGAGTCCGCGGTGGCGAGCGCCGCGTCCATCAGCTCGTCCGCCGGGACCACGCTGGTCACCAGGCCGATGCGCAGGGCCTCCTCCGCGTCGATGATCCGGCCGGTGAGGATCATCTCCTGGGCCCGGCCGAGCCCGACGAGCCGGGACAGCCGCTGGGTGCCGCCGGCGCCGGGCAGGATGCCGAGGTTGGTCTCGGGCAGTCCGAACCGGGCGCCGGCGGCCGCCACGCGGATGTCGCAGGACATCGCCAGCTCGTTGCCCCCGCCCAGCGCGAAGCCGTTGACCGCGGCGATCGTGGGCAGCTCGAGGTCCTGGATCCGGTCCCAGAGGCGCTGCATCCGGGCCCGCAGGCCGTCCCGCAGCGTGTAGCCGACCAGCTGGGAGATGTCCGCCCCGGCCACGAAGGCCTTCTCCCCCGCGCCGGTGAAGACGACGGCGCCGGCGTCCTCGCGCCGCTCCAGCGCGTCGAGCGCCGCCTCGATCCCGTCCAGCACCCCGACGTTCAGGGCGTTGCGCACCTCGGGGCGGTTCACGGTGACGACGGCGACCCTGCCCCTGAGCTCGGCCGTGACGGTGCCGGTCCCGGTGTCGAGGGCGGTGCTCGTGCTGTTGCCGGGCGTGGTGGTGGTGTCCGTGGTGGTGTCCGTGGTGGTGTCGGTCATGGCGGGTCCTTCCGGTCAGACGGTGGCGGTGGCGGGCGCAGGGGCCGGGGCGGGAGCGGCGTCGTCGTCCGTGGGTCCGGTCCGCACGGTGAGGAAGGTCAGCAGCACGCTCCCGGCCACGAGGACCAGGCCGGCGACGGCGCTGAGCGGCGTGGGCAGGAACAGCAGGAACCCGCCGACCGCGGCCGCGACCCGGAACAGGACGGGCATCCGGCGGTCGAAGCCGACCGTCCAGCCCTCGATGGCGGAGGCCAGGGCGTAGACGCCCACGATGCTCAGGGCGAAGGCCAGCAGGATCCGGCCGGGCGAGTCCTGGGCGACCAGCGCGGGGTTGAGGGCGAAGCCGAACGGGACGATGTACTTCACCGCGCCGAGCTTCATGGCCGCCACGCTGGTGGCCATGGCGGGAGCCTTGGCCAGGCCCGCCGCGGCGAAGGCGGCGAGACCCACCGGCGGGGTGATGTAGGAGACGGACGCCCAGTAGATGACGAACAGGTGCGCCGCGAGCGGGTTGACCCCGAGGTCGATGACCGCCGGGACCATGACGATCGCCAGGAACACGTAGGCCGCGGAGATCGTCATGCCCATGCCGAGGATGAAGCAGGTGACGGCGCCGGCGATGAGGATGAGGACCACGTTGTCACCGACCAGCGAGACCAGCTCGCGGGCCAGGGACAGGCTCACGCCCGTGGCGGTGAGACCGCCGACGATCAGGCCCACGCCGGCGATGATGCCGATGATGTTGCCCAGCGTCCGGCCGGACTCCACGAGGAAGTCGGCGAACTCCCGCAGCCCGAACTTCTGGCCCGGGCGCAGCACGGCCACGACCAGCAGCACCAGGATCACCCAGTACGGCACCTGGGTCTCGGAGTTCGTGAGGAACAGCAGCCCGGTCAGCAGGGCCAGGGCCAGGACGTAGGGCCAGCCCCGGACGAGCGTGGCGAGGGCCCGGGGCAGCTGGGCCACGGGCACGCCCTTGAGCCCCTTGCGGGCGGCGTAGCCGTCCACCTGCAGGTAGATGCCGAGGAAGTAGAGGACCGCGGGGATGGTCGCGGCCACCAGGATCTCCGTGTAGGGCACGCCCACGAAGGAGACCATGAGGAACGCCGCGGTGCCCATGATCGGCGGGGTGATGGACCCGCCGGAGGACGCCGTGGCCTCGATGCCGCCCGCGTAGGTGGGGCTGAACCCGGAGCGCTTCATGGCCGGGATGGTCATGGGCCCGGTGGTCAGGACGTTGGAGACGGCGCTGCCGCTCATCATGCCCATCGCGGCGCTGCTGGCCACGGACACCTTCGCCGCGCCGCCGCGGTACCGGCCGAAGATCGACATGGAGAGGTTGTGGAAGAAGTCCGCGCCGCCGGTGTGCTGCAGGGCCACCCCGAAGACCAGGAAGCCGATCAGGATGGTCGCCGCGGTCTGGATGGGCAGGCCCAGCACGCCCTCGGCGCCCATGATGTGCACCTGCGCCAGGGTCGGCAGGTCGTAGGTGACGCCCTGCAGGACGCCGATCGGCAGGTTCTCGGCGACCAGCGGGTACAGGGAGAAGAGCAGCGCGATGACCGTCACCGTCAGCCCGCCGGTGCGGCGCAGGGCCTCGAGCACCACGAGCCACAGCACGAACGCGGCGACCGTGGCGGTGGTGGGCGCCATGTACTCCCAGCCGAAGTCCTTGATCCGCGTCCCGTTGACCGCGAAATAGCCGCACACGGCCGCCGCGACGACCATGAGCAGGACGTCGAACCACTGGACCCGGCGCTCGCGGACCGGGGCGGTGCTGCCGCCGGATCCGTGCTCCTGCTGGGCCTCCACCTGCTGGGCGAGCGGGATCCTGCGCAGGGGGTTGACGATGAACACGACCGGCAGGAACACCGCCAGGATGAGGTACAGGTAGGAGTTGGTCAGCAGGGACAGCCCGCCCACGTTCCAGAAGAAGACCTGGTTCATGGCCAGCAGCACGCCCAGGACGGTCAGCACGATCACCACCGTCCGCCAGAACGGTGTCACCCGGGTCTCAGTTCGCATCGTCGGTCTCCTCGCCGTCCAGCTCGTCGGTCTTCCAGTCCGTCCAGTTCTGCTCGAGCTCCTCCGCGGAGGAGGAGGACTCGACGACGCCGGGCCAGGCCTCGCGCATCCGCTCGCCGCGCTCGATCAGCTCGTCGTTCTTCCGCTCCAGCTCCTCGGTCCACACGCCGCGCTCCTCGAAGTAGCGGACGGTGCCCTCGTGGAAGGGGACCACCAGCGGCTCCTTGAGCACGGCGTCGAAGGCGAACTGCTTCGTGTCCGGGGTGGTGCCCTCGTAGTGCTCGTAGTTCTCGACCATCGACTTCACGAGGTGGTAGACCTCGTCCGCGTCGCGGGAGCCCATCGTGGTCAGCGGGATCGTGTACTCGAGGACGCGGGCGCTCTCGCCCTCGTCCATCCCGGCGGCGTTCGTGACCTCGCCGACCGACACCATGGGCATGAGCTCCTCCCAGGTCTCGTAGCGGGCCGGGTCCGGGTCGTCGAAGCCCAGCCACTTGACGTCCGTGGAGGACGCGAGCTCGTCGATGTTGGAGCCGACCACGTTCTGGTACAGGGCGTCGATCTGGCCCGCCTCGAGACCGGCGATCTGCTCGCCGTAGGAGATGGGGACCTTCTGGACGTCCTCCCCGGTCAGGCCGCCGTAGTTGAGGAAGCCCTCCATCTTGTTGTTGATGGACGTGTTGGCGGTCAGCTCGGGGAACCGCTTGCCCTCGAGGTCCGCGAAGGAGTCGATGCCGCTGTCCTCGCGCACCAGCAGGCCGTAGTTGCCCAGCGGCGCCCACACCATGCGGATGTCCTGGGGGCCCCACTCCTCGCTGGCGTACTCGTAGTCGCCCTCGAAGGCGTAGTAGTACTCGTCCCCGGCCCGCGAGTAGTCCACGGTGCCGTTCACGAGGGGCGCCAGCCGGCCGATGCCGGTGTCGGCCGTCATCAGCCGCACCTGCACGCCCTCCTCGTTGGTGAGGGTGTTCGCGATGGCGGCGAGGTCGTTGTAGGTGCCGGTGCCCACGTTGTAGGTGGACCACACCAGCTGCTGCGGCAGGCCGTTGGGGCCCACCGGCTCGTCCCCCTCGGCGCTCGCGCAGCCGGTCAGCCCCAGCACCGCGACGGCGCCCAGAGCGGCGAGCCGTGACTTCGTTGTCCTCATGATGACCTTTCGACGTGCGGTGGGGGCGCTCAGCGCCCGGAGAAGGAGGGGACCCGCTTCTCGAAGAACGACTGCTTGCCCTCCAGGAAGTCGGCGGTGCCGAAGAGCGCGGGCTGGTGGTCCCGCTCGAAGTCCAGGGCCTCGCCGAGAGAGCCGGAGGCCTCGCGGATCCCCCGCTTCACGGCGGCGACGGCGAGCGGGGCCCGGCCGGCGAGCTCCGCGGCGCGGGCGACCGCGGCGCCGAGCACGTCCGGGTCCGGCAGCACGTGGTCGGCCAGCCCCGCGTCCAGGGCGGTGGCGGCGTCCACCGGGGCGGCCTCCAGCAGGATCCGCCGGGCGCGGGCCGCACCCGTGCGCTGGACCAGGGAGTGCACCAGCCCGCCGTCCGGGGCCAGGCCCAGGCGGGTGAACGGGAACAGGAACCGGGCGCTCTCGCCGGCCACCACCACGTCGCAGCAG
Source organism: Kocuria sp. CCUG 69068 (assembly GCF_020833785.1). Classification (NCBI taxonomy): domain Bacteria; kingdom Bacillati; phylum Actinomycetota; class Actinomycetes; order Micrococcales; family Micrococcaceae; genus Kocuria; species Kocuria sp. CCUG 69068. The sequence continues at coordinate 3,206 of NZ_PDDL01000089.1, read as the reverse complement.
CACACCAGGCCGACGGCCACGCCGGCGGCGGGCCCGGTCACCGCGGCCACGACCGGCTTCTCCAGCTGCGCGAGCTCCTGCACGAGCCCGGCCACCTCGGCCATCCGGGCGGCGGACTCGACCGGACCGGCGGGCGGCATGGAGGCGAGGTCGCCGCCGCCGCTGAAGCAGCCTCCCGCGCCGGTGAGCACCAGGGCGCCGATCCCGGGGTCCGCGGCGAGCTCCGCCAGGGCGGCCCGCAGCCGGGTGCGCAGCTCGGGGCCGAGCACGTTGCGGCGTCGTTCGTCGTCGAGCGTCAGCACGGCCACGGCACCGGTGCGCTCGATGCGCACCCGGGGCGGGACGTCGACGGCACGGGGGGACGATCGGGTCACAGGAGTCCTCCGAGGGGTGGATGGATGTCGTGCAGATCACATTCCCACGACCCACTGTGAAACTTCAAATACCTAATGTGCAGTTCAGTGATACCTAAAGCTCAAATATGTGGCGAACGGTGTTGCCCAGGTCACGCATGCGTCATCCTCGTCAGAGGCATCCGCGCACCCCGATCCCCAGGAGGACCCATGAACGCCGCCGCGACCGACCTGCTCGACGTCGAAGCAGACCTCAGCGCCGAGGAGCTCGAGACCCGGGACACCGTCCGCGAGTTCGTGGACCGGCGGATCCGGCCGAACATCGCCGGGTGGTTCGCCGACGCCGTCTTCCCGCAGGAGATCGTCCCGGAGATGGCGCAGCTCGGACTGCTCGGCATGCACATCCAGGGCTACGGGTGCGCCGGGAAGTCCGCGGTGCAGTACGGCATCGCGATGCAGGAGCTCGAGGCCGGGGACTCCGGCCTGCGCACGTTCGTCTCCGTGCAGGGCTCGCTGGCGATGTCCGCGATCGCCAAGCACGGCTCCGAGGAGCAGAAGCAGCGCTGGCTGCCCGGCATGGCCGCCGGCGAGATCATCGGGTGCTTCGGCCTCACCGAGCCCACCGCCGGCTCGGACCCCTCGACCATGGCGACCACCGCGGTGCGCGAGGGCGGCGAGTGGGTCCTCAACGGCGCCAAGCGCTGGATCGGGCTCGCCTCGATCGCCCACGTGGCCGTGATCTGGGCCAAGGCCGTCGACGAGAGCGGGCAGGAGCGCGTCCGCGGCTTCCTCGTGCCCACGGACACCCCCGGGTTCACCGCCACGCCGATCGAGCCGAAGCTGTCCATGCGCGCCTCCATCCAGTGCGACATCGCCCTCGAGGACGTCCGGCTGCCCGCCGACGCGATCCTGCCCGACAATCCCGGTCTGCGAGGACCGTTCTCGTGCCTCAACGAGGCCCGCTACGGGATCGTCTGGGGCGCCCTGGGCGCGGCCCGCGACAGCTTCGACGCCGCACTGGCCTACTCGCAGCAGCGCATCCAGTTCGACAAGCCGCTCGCCGCCTACCAGCTCTCGCAGGCGAAGCTGGTGAACATGGCCCTGGAGATCCAGAAGGGCCAGCTGCTGGCGCTGCGCATCGGGCGGCTCAAGGACGAGGGCCGCCTGGAGAACCACATGATCTCGGTGGGCAAGCTCAACAACTGCCGGATCGCGATCGAGGTGTGCCGGGAGGCGCGCACGATGCTCGGCGGCAACGGGGTCACCCTCGAGCACTCGCCGCTGCGCCACGCCAACAATCTGGAGTCCGTGCGCACCTACGAGGGCACCGACGAGGTGCACACCCTCATCCTGGGCCAGCAGCTGACCGGGCACTCCGCCTTCCGCTGAGCACGCGCCTGCCGGGCGGGCTGATGAAGATCACACCGGGAGGCATGGGAGACCGGGGCGAACGCGCGTAGCATCGAAAGCTGTCCCTCCCCTTTCCTTCGGGCTCGACGACGTGCTCGTTCCCCGTCCCTGCGCCCTCCCCGGAAGGACCCGCCGTGTCCGCACCCCGCACCGCCCTGCTCCAGGTGGTCAACGCCCCCGGTCCCGCCGGCACCCGCCTCGCCATCTTCGCCCTGGCGATGGGCGGCTTCGGGGTCGGCACCACCGAGTTCGCCTCGATGGGCCTGCTGCCGTTCATCGCCGAGGACTTCGGCGCCTCGATCCCTGCCGTCGGCCAGTCCATCTCCCTCTACGCCCTGGGCGTGGTGGTCGGGGCGCCGCTCATCACGTCCCTCGCCGCCCGGGTGGAGCGCAAGACCCTGCTGCTGGCGCTGATGCTCACGTTCGTGGTGGGCAATGGGCTCTCCGCCGCCGCGCCCTCCCTCGAGTGGCTCTACGTGGCCCGGTTCCTCGCCGGCCTGCCCCACGGCGCCTACTTCGGGGTCGCCGCGGTGGTGGCCTCCTCCCTGGTGGCCCGCGAGCGGCGCGGCACGGCCGTGGCCCGGGTGATGCTGGGGCTCACCATCGCGAACATCGTGGGCGTGCCCTTCGCCGCGGCCCTGGGCGGGGCTCTCGGCTGGCGCTCCGCCTATCTCCTGGTGGTGCTCCTGGGCGCCCTGACCATCGTCGCCCTGGCCCTGTGGGTGCCGCGCACCCGCAACGAGGGCATGGCCTCGGCCGCCCAGGAGATCCGCGCCCTGGCCCGGCCCCAGGTGGCCCTGACGCTGCTCGCCGGGGCGATCGGCTTCGGCGGCATGTTCGCGGTCTACACCTACATCTCCCCGACCCTGACCGAGCTCACCGGCCTCGACATCGGCACCGTGCCGTGGGTGCTGGCCGTGTTCGGCGTGGGCATGACCGTGGGCTCGCTGCTGGCCGGTCCGCTCATCGACCGCTCGATCGAGCGCACCGCCCTCGGCGCCGGCGCCGTGTCCGGCGTGGCCCTGGCGTTCTTCGCGCTGTTCGTCCACGTCCCCGTGGCTGCCGTCCTGGGCGCGCTGTGGATCGGCATCATGGGCTCGATCTTCACGACCTCGCTCCAGGTGCGCCTGCTGCGCGAGGCCAAGGACGCCCCGTCCCTGACCGCCGCGATGAACCACGCGGCGTTCAACCTGGCCAACGCCGTGGGCGCGTTCCTCGGCGGAGTGGTCATCTCCGCCGGCTGGGGCTACCGCTCCCCTGCCTGGGTGGGCGTCGGCCTGGCCGCGGCCGGACTGCTCATCCTGGGCTACGCCGCACTGCGGCGCCGCAGCGCCCCGGCCGGGACCCGGTAGCACCCGCCCGCCGGGCGGAGCGCTGGGCTCGGTCCGCACGGGCGCTGCTCGAGCCGCGTCGCCCAGCCCGGCGCTGCCCGGGCCGCACTGC
>NZ_PDDL01000088.1:0-14369 GCF_020833785.1 Kocuria sp. CCUG 69068 | reverse complement strand
GCCCGGCGACGGAACCCCGGCCGCCTCCCGCGCCGCCACGGCACTTGTGCCCGTGCCGACGGGGGCCGCATGAGCCCCGCCGCCCCCGGCCCCTCGGCGGCACCGGCCTTCTCCCGGGTCCCGGGGACCCCCGTCTCCGACGACCCGCGGGCGCCGGCCGAGCTGCACGACGCCCTCCGCCGGACGGGCTTCACCCACGACCGCGTGGCGGAGCTGCTGGGGGAGGCCGCCATGGACGCGCTCGCCCGGGACCAGGCGGTGCCCGCCCTGCGGGTCCTCGAGCCGGCCCTCCGCACGCCCGGGCACCCGGACCGGGGCCTCGCCGGGGTCGTCTCGCTCTTCCTGCTCGGCCGCACCGTCCCCGCGGAGACGCTCGCGCCCGCCCCGGTGCGCCCGGAGCAGCTCGTGGGCCTGGGCCTCGCCGAGGAGACGGAGGGCGGGCTGCGCTCCACCGTGGACCTGCGCCCCCACGCCTCCGACGACGGGACGGAGCTGTACGTGGCGAGCGACCTGGGGGAGTCCCAGCGCCCCGGCGTGCTGCGCCGCGACCACGTGCTGGGCATCGGCCAGGCCTCCCTGACGCTGGCCCAGACGACCGACCGCCGCCGGGTGGAGCGGGCGCTGGACCTGGGGACCGGGTGCGGCATCCAGACGTTCCACCTGCTCGCGCACGCGGGGCACGTGACCGCCACCGACGTCTCGGACCGGGCTCTGGGCTTCACCCGGTTCAACCTGCTGCTCAACGCGCAGGCGCTCGGGATCGACCCCGACCGGCTCGAGGACCGCGTGAGCCTGCGGGCGGGATCCCTCCTGGAGCCCGTGCGCGGTGAGCGGTTCGACCTCGTGGTGTCCAACCCGCCGTTCGTCATCACCCCGCGCCCCGTCGGGGAGACCCCTCTCGACCGCTACACCTACCGGGACGGCGGTCTGCCGGGGGACCGGATCGTGGCCGACCTGGTGCGGGGGCTGCCCGGGGTCATGGCCCCCGGGGCCACCGCCCACCTGCTCGGCAACTGGGAGGTCCTCGCCCCGCCGCCCGGGGACGCGCGGCCGGCCGCCGAGCGCTGGGCGCAGCGGCCCGAGCAGTGGGTGCCCGAGGGCGTCGACGCGTGGTTCCTCCAGCGGGAGCTGGCCGGCCCGGAGGAGTACGCCGAGACGTGGCTGCGGGACGCGGCGGAGTCCCGCGACCTCGAGCACTACGAACGCGCCTACCGCGCCTATCTCGACGACTTCGCCGCCCGCGGCGTCGAGGCCGTGGGCTTCGGGATGATCCGCCTCCGCCGCCCGTCCCGGGCCCGGCCCGGGGGCGCGCTTCGCCGCTTCGAGCACGTCCCCCACCCGGTCCAGCAGCCGCTCGCGCCCGCGCTCGCCGCCACGTGGGAACGGGCCGACTGGCTCGCCGCGCACCCCCAGGACTGGCTGGACGCCCACCTCGTGGCCGCCGAGGACGTCACCGAGGAGCGCCACCAGCGCCCCGGCGCGGAGCACCCCGGCGTGATCCTGCTCCGGCAGGGGGCCGGGCTGCGCCGGACCGTGGTGCTCTCGAGCGAGGCCGCGGGCTTCGCCGGGGCCTGCGACGGCGAGCTGAGCGCCCGGCAGATCCTCGGGGCGCTCGCCGCCCTGCTGGACTGGGCGGGCGAGGAGCGGCAGCGGCTGACCGAGGAGATCCGGCACCTCGTGCTCGACGGCTTCCTCGTGCCGCACGAGCCGGTGCCGCCCGCCGCCTGAGCGACGTTGTGGGCGGATGAGCAGGCGGCGCCGCGACGGTGGGGGTGGGAGGATGGGAGCATGAGCATCGGAGACAACCTGAACCCCATCAAGACCCTCGACAAGGACACCGTCTGGCAGCTCCTCGAGCAGCACCCCTTCGGCCGGCTGGCCGTCGAGGCGGCCGGTCTCGTGGACATCTTCCCGGTGAACTACGTGGTCCACCAGCGCAAGCTGTACTTCCGCACGGCCCAGGGCTCCAAGCTCTCGAGCCTCATCGTCAACGACCAGGTGGCGTTCGAGATCGACGAGGTCTCGGAGGAGCACGTCGTGCGCTCCGTGGTGGTCCACGGCCGGGCCCGCCGGCTCGAGACGCGCGCCGAGATCGACGCCGCGGAGGAGCTGCCGCTCAGGCCGTGGGCGCCCACGCTGAAGTACAACTTCGTGGTCATCGACGTGGAGCACGCCACGGGCCGCGAGTTCACGATCGGCGACGAGCCCGAGCGCTACCCCTCCTGAGACCGGTCCGGGCCGCCCGGGCCGGGCGGCCCGTGCGACCCGCCCGGGGACGCCGATGTCCTCCGGGTCCCCGCCGCGCCGGGGTTGACGGCGGTGAGGCGTTATGGTGGAGCGCAACGGCGGGCCGACGCCCGCCCGTTCGACCCGACGTCCAGCAGCGCCGCGGCCCGCGGCACCGCGGACCGCAGCAAGGAGTACCGTGCCAACGAAGGCCACCCAGAGCCCGGGAACGGGCAAGAGCCTGCTCATCGTGGAGTCCCCCTCCAAGGTCAAGACCATCGCCGGGTACCTCGGCGACGCCTACGAGGTCGAGTCCTCGATGGGGCACATCCGCGACCTCCCGCAGCCCTCGGAGCTGCCGGCGGAGCTCAAGAAGGGTCCCTACGGCAAGTTCGCGGTGGACGTGGAGCACGGCTTCGAGCCGTACTACGTGGTGAACCCGGACAAGAAGAAGAAGGTCACCGAGCTCCGGCGCAAGCTCAAGGACGCGGACGCCCTCTACCTCGCCACCGACGGCGACCGCGAGGGGGAGGCCATCGCGTGGCACCTCCTGGAGGTGCTCAAGCCCAAGATCCCCGTCTACCGGCTGACCTTCTCCGAGATCACCCGCGAGGCCATCGAGCGGGCCTTCGGGGAGCTGCGCGAGCTCGACCAGGACCTGGTCGACGCGCAGGAGACCCGGCGCATCCTCGACCGGCTCTACGGCTACGAGATCTCCCCGGTGCTGTGGCGCAAGATCGCCTCGGGCCTGTCCGCCGGGCGCGTGCAGTCCGTGGCCACCCGCCTGGTCGTGGAGCGGGAGCGCAAGCGCATGGCGTTCGTGCCCGCCGACTACTGGGACCTCAGCGGGACGTTCGCGCGCACCGACGGCGAGGACGCCGGCACCGCCTTCAGCGTCCGGCTCTCCTCCGTGGACGGCAAGCGGGTGGCGGGCGGCCGCGACTTCGGCGACGACGGCGTGCTCAAGGGCGCCGCGGACAAGCTCGCGCACCTGGACGAGCAGGCCGCCCGCGAACTGGCCGCCGGTCTCGAGGACGCGGCGTTCACGGTCCGGTCGCTGGAGACCAAGCCCTACACACGCCGCCCGGCCGCCCCGTTCACCACCTCCACGCTGCAGCAGGAGGCGGCGCGCAAGCTGCGCTTCACCTCCCGCACCACCATGCAGGTGGCGCAGAAGCTGTACGAGAACGGCTACATCACCTACATGCGCACCGACTCCGTGGCGCTGTCCGACCAGGCGGTCACGGCCGCCCGGCGCCAGGCCACGGAGCTCTACGGCGCCGACTTCGTGCCCGGCTCCCCGCGGCTCTACAGCTCCAAGTCGAAGAACGCGCAGGAGGCGCACGAGGCCGTGCGCCCCGCGGGGGACTCCTTCCGCGCCCCGAACCAGGTCCGCGGCGAGCTCTCCGCGGACGCGTTCCGGCTCTACGAGCTGATCTGGAAGCGCACCGTGGCCTCCCAGATGGCCGACGCCAAGGGGTCGACGGCGACCGTGCGGCTCGGGGCGACGTCCTCGGCCGGCCGGGACGCCGAGTTCTCCGCGTCCGGCACCGTCATCACGTTCCGCGGCTTCCTGGCCGCCTACGAGGAGGGCCGGGACGAGGACCCCGCCACGGACAAGGACGGCGCCAAGGACGGCGACAAGCGGCTCCCGCGCATGGCGGAGGGCGACCGCCTGGACGCCACCGAGGTCGAGGCGGACGGGCACCGCACCTCGCCGCCGCCGCGCTACACCGAGGCGTCCCTCGTGAAGGTCCTCGACGAGCTCGGCATCGGCCGGCCCTCGACCTACGCGGCGACCATCTCCACGATCATGGACCGCGGCTACGTCCGCGTGCGGGGCTCCGCGCTCATCCCCTCGTGGACCGCGTTCTCCGTGGTGCGCCTGCTCGAGGAGCACTTCTCCGACTACGTGGACTACGACTTCACGGCGGAGATGGAGGAGGGCCTCGACCGGATCGCCCGCGGAGAGGAGGACAGCACCGACTGGCTGCAGGACTTCTACTTCGGCTCCCAGGGCCACGAGAACGGGCTCAAGCCCATCGTCGACGACCTCGGCGAGATCGACGCCCGCGCCGTGAACTCCATCCCCGTGACCGAGGACATCACCCTGCGGGTCGGCAAGTTCGGCCCCTACCTGGAGGTGGCCGGCGCCGTCGACCCGGAGACCGGGGAGATCACCGACCCGATCCGGGCCAACGTGCCGGAGGACCTCGCCCCCGACGAGCTCACGCCCGACAAGGCGCGCGAGCTCATCGAGACGGGCAAGGCCGACGGCCGGGAGCTCGGCCGCGACCCCGTGACCGGGCGCGCCATCGTGGCCAAGGACGGCCGCTACGGGCCCTACGTCACCGAGGTGATCCCCGAGCCCACCGCCGAGGAGCTCGCGGCCCAGCCCGTCGAGTACTACAAGAACGGCAAGCCCAAGCCCCCGAAGAAGCCGGTCAAGGAGAAGCCCCGCACGGGCTCCCTGCTCTCCACGATGACGCTGCAGGACGTGACCCTCGAGGACGCGCTCAAGATCCTGTCCCTGCCGCGCACGCTGGGCACGGACGCCGAGGGCAACGAGATCACGGTGCAGAACGGCCGCTTCGGCCCCTACCTGAAGAAGGGCGGCGACTCGCGCTCCCTGCAGTCCGAGGAGCAGCTGTTCACGGTCACCCTCGACGAGGCCCTGGCGATCTACGCCCAGCCCAAGCAGCGCGGCCGCGGCGCCGCCAAGCCTCCGCTCGCGGACCTCGGCACCGACCAGATCACGGAACGGCCCATGGTCATCAAGGACGGGCGCTTCGGCCCCTACATCACCGACGGCGAGACCAACGTGACGGTCCCGCGCGGCGAGACCGTGGAGCAGATCACGCCGGCGCGCGCCAGCCAGCTGCTCGCGGAGAAGCGCGCCCAGGGCCCCGCCCCGAAGAAGACGGCCCGGTCCACGGCCAAGGGGACAGCCGCCAAGGGGACGACGGCCAGGAGCAGCACGGCGAAGAAGGGCACGGCCAAGAAGCCCGCGGCGGCCAAGCCCGCCCGCGCCGGGTCCAAGGGCTGATCCGCTCCGCACGCGCGGGACGGACACGGAACTCGAAGGAGCACCACGGCATGCGTCTCGGAGTCCTCGACGTGGGGTCGAACACCGTCCACCTCCTCCTGCTGGACGTCTACCCGGGCTCCCGGCCCGAGCCGTACGCGTCCCACAAGCTCGCCCTGCGGCTGGTGCAGTACCTCGACGCCGACGGCAACATCTCCGACGCCGGCCGGGACGCCCTCACCGCGTTCGTGGTCGAGGCCCGGGACTTCGCCGTGGACAACCGGGCCGAGGACTTCCTCGCCTTCGCGACCTCCGCGATCCGCGAGGCCGGCAACGGGGCGCAGGTGCTGGACCACGTGCAGTCCCGCTCCGGCGTGACCCTCACGGAGCTGGCCGGGGACCAGGAGGCGGCCGTGACGTTCTTCGCGGTGCGCCGCTGGTTCGGCTGGGGCGCGGGGACCGTTCTCGACCTCGACATCGGCGGCGGGTCCTTCGAGATGGCCCTGGGGGACAACGCGCTGCCCACCGTGGCGACCTCGGTCCCGCTCGGCGCGGGGCGGCTCACCCGCACCTTCGTCGCCGGGGACGTCGCGACCCCGAAGGAGATGAAGGCCCTGCGCAAGCACGTGCGCCAGGAGCTCCGGCCCGCGGTCGACCGGGTCCGCGCGGCCGGGGAGCCCACCTGCGTGGCCGGCACCTCCAAGACGTTCCGCTCCCTGGCCCGGATCTGTGGCGCGGCGCCGTACGAGATGGGCCCGTACGTGCCCCGCACCCTCCACCTCGAGGACCTGCGGCTGTGGACCCGCCGGATGGAGGCCATGTCCCCGGAGGAGCGCGCCGAGCTGCCGGGGGTCTCCGCCGCGCGGGCCCGGCAGATCCTCGCCGGCGCCGTGGTGGCGGAGTCGGCGATGGACGCCTACGGCGTCGAGTCGATCCGGATCTGCCCGTGGGCGCTCCGCGAGGGACTGATCCTGCGCCGCCTGGACCAGCTGAGCAGCCACTCCGACGTCCGCACCGTGGACCCCCGGCACCTGGTGGGTGCGGCATGAGCGAGCAGCAGGGCGCCGCCCCGGAGCCGTACCGTCCGCACGTGGCGCTGTCCACCAGCTCCCTCTATCCGCTCGGGGTGCCGGAGACCTTCGAGGCGGCCGTGGAGCTGGGCTACGACAGCGTGGAGGTGCTCGTCACGCACGAGCGGATGAGCCAGCTCACCCACCAGCTGCAGGACCTCGTGCAGCGCCACCAGCTCCCCATCTCGACCATCCACGCCCCGACCCTGCTGCTGACCCAGCAGGTGTGGGGCAAGTCGTGGACCAAGATCCAGATGGCGGCCGCGCTCACCGAACAGGTGGGCGCGGAGGTCGTCGTGGTCCACCCGCCCTTCCGGTGGCAGCGCCGGTACGCCGCGAACTTCGTGGAGGGGGTGCGGGTGGTCTCCCAGGCCACCGGCGTGAAGATCTCCGTGGAGAACATGTACCCCTGGCGGGTCCGCGGCCGCGACACCGTGGTCTACGCCCCGCACTACAGCCCGCTGGGCCTGGACTACGACTGGGTGACGTGGGACTTCTCGCACGCCGCCACCGCCCGGATGGACTCCCTGGCCGCCATCCGGGAACTGGGCCCCCGGCTGGGCCACGTCCACCTGACCGACGGGTCGGGGGAGACCACGGCGGACGAGCACCTGCTGCCCGGCCACGGGGTGCAGCCGGTGGCCGAGTCCCTCGAGTTCCTCGCCTCCACCCGGTGGCAGGGCATCATCGGGGTCGAGGTCTCGACCCGCCGCTCGAAGAACGCCGACGAGCGCACCCAGTGGCTCGCGGAGTCCCTCGAGTTCGCCCGCCGGCACACGAGCCGCTCCGACGGCGCCCCGAGCGCCGGCGGCCCCGACGGCACGGAGGGCGCGGACGGCAGCCGGGGCTGAGGCCCGGGCGCACCCGGCCCGCCGGCCCGCCGGCGCCGTTCCCACCGTCCCGTTCCCACCGTTCCGATTCCACCGTTCCGATCCCACCGATGAGAGGACCTCACCGACCATGACCCCTGTGCTCGCCTTCCTGGGCTGCGGCTCCATGAACGGATCCATCCTGCGGGGGGTGCTGGCCTCCGGCGTGCCCGTCGAGCAGGTCCGGGCCACCGTCCGCTCCGCGGAGAGCGCCCGCCGGCTCGAGGACGAGACGGGCGTGCGGCCCTACGTCACCGGGGACGATCCCGAGGCCAACCGGCGGGCCGCCCGTGAGGCGGACGTCGTGCTGCTCGGCGTCAAGCCCGTCGGCATCCTCGACCTCGCCCGCGAGATCGCCCCCGCCCTGCGCCCCGGCACGGTCGTGGCCTCGGTAGCGGCGGGGATCTCCGTCGGCGCCCTCGAGCGCGCCCTCCCCGCCGGCCAGCCGGTCGTGCGCACGATGCCGAACACACCCTCCAGCGTGGGCCGCGGGGTGGTCTCGGTGACCCCGGGGGCCGCCACCGGCCCCGAGCAGACGGAGGCCGTGCGCCAGGTGCTCGAGGCCGTGGGCACCGTGGTCGAGGTCCCCGAGGAGCAGGTGGACGCCGTGACCGGCGTCTCGGGCTCCGGGCCCGCCTACGTGTTCCTGCTGGCCGAGGCCATGCAGCAGGCGGGGGAGCGGATGGGGCTGCCGGCGGACGTCGCGCGGGTCCTCGCGAAGGAGACCGTCTCCGGCGCCGGGGAGCTGCTGCGCCCGGCGGAGGCCGACCCCGCGGCCCTGCGCAGGGCCGTCACGAGCCCCAAGGGCACCACGGACCGGGCCATCACGACCTTCCAGGACAACGGCTTCGAGGCTCTCGTGGCCTCCGCGGCCCGCGCCTCGGCGGACCGCTCCGCGGAGCTCACGCGCGAGTTCAGCGGCGACTGAGCCGCGGACCGGCCGGTCCCCGGGTCAGGGGCGGGCCGCGAAGCGCTCGAGCAGGTCCACGTGCCCCGAGACGATCAGCAGGTCGCGGGAGGTGACCTTGGTGTCGGGGCGGGCGTACGTGAAGTCCTCGCCCGGGGACTTCACGCCCACCACGGTCACGCCGTACTTGGAGCGGACGTTGGAGTCGCCCAGCGTGAAGCCCTGCACCTCCCGCGGCGGATACATCTTGACGATCGCGAAGTCGTCGTCGAACTCGATGTAGTCCAGCAGCCGGCCCGAGACCAGGTGCGCGGTGCGCCGCCCGGCGTCCGCCTCGGGGAAGATCACGTGGTGCGCCCCGATGCGGGAGAGGATCTTGCCGTGCGAGGGCGTGATGGCCTTCGCCCAGATCCGGCTCACGCCGAGGTCCACGAGGTTCGCCGTGATGAGCACGCTCGACTCGATGGACGTGCCGACGCCCACCACGGCGGAGTCGAACTCGGCCGCCCCCAGCTGGCGCAGGGCGTCGATGTCCGTGGCCTCGGCCTCGACCACGTGGGTGAGCTGCCCGGAGAGCTTCTGGACCAGCTGGGCGTCCCGCTCCACGCCCAGGACCTCCCGGCCCTGGCGGGCGAGCTGGAGCGCGGTGGCGGTGCCGAAGCGGCCGAGGCCGATCACCAGGACGGGGACGCTGTGGGACGAACGGTCAGCCAATGATGGGCCTTTCCTCGGGGTACCGGTAGAGGCGCCGGCGTGAGCGCAGCGCCAGGGCGGCGGCCACGGTGGTCGTGCCGATGCGCCCGATGAGCATGATCAGGGCGAGGACGTACTTGCCGGCGGGGGGCAGCTCGCCGGAGAGCCCCACGCTGAGACCGCACGTCGCGTACGCGGAGATCACCTCGAACAGGACCCGGTCCAGCGGCTCCTCGGAGATCTCCACGAGGATCCCGCAGCCCACCAGGACGACGGTCGCCCCCATCATGATCACCGAGATCGCGATGCGGAGGGCGTCCTCGGGGATGGTCCGGTAGAACGCGATCACGGACCGGTCGCCCCGGGCCTCGGCCAGGATCGCCAGGAAGACCACGGCGAGGGTGGTGACCTTGATGCCGCCGGCCACGGAGGCCGGGCCGCCGCCCGCGAACATCAGCGCGTCGGTCATCAGCAGGGTCACCGGCTCCAGGCTGTTCATGTCCACGAGGTTGAAGCCCCCGGAGCGGACCATGACGGAGTGGAAGAAGCCCTCGAAGATCTTCTCGTGCACGGGCCGGTCCCGCAGGGTGTCCGGATTGGACCACTCGAAGGCCAGGAACAGGGCCCACCCCACGAACAGCAGGATCGTGGTGGTCACGATCACCAGCTTCGTGTTGAGGTTCCACCGCGAGAAGCGCAGCCCGGTCTGCCGCAGCACGAGGACCACGGGGAAGCCGAGGGAGCCCAGGAGGACGCCCAGGGCGATCGGCAGGAGGATCAGCACCGCGTCCGTGTACGGGACGAGGCCGTCCGAGTGCGGGGTGAACCCCCCGTTGTTGAACGCGGAGACCGCGTAGAACACCCCGTGCCAGAGCGCCGTGAGGAACGGCTCCCCGACCACCAGGAAGCCGATCGTCAGCACCGTGGCCAGGATCGCCTCGATCGTCACGGACATCAGCACGATGATCTGCAGGAGCGAACCGACCTCGCCCAGGCGCCCGATGTTCAGGGCCTCCTGGGTGATCAGCCGGGACTTCAGGCCGAGCTTGCGACCGATGGCCAGGGCCAGGATTGAGGTCATGGTGAGGGTGCCCAGACCGCCGATCTGCATCGCGACCAGGATCACGAACTGGCCGAAGAACGACCAGTTGGCCGCCGTCGACACCGTGGTCAGGCCCGTCACGGTGACCGCGGAGGTGGCCGTGAACACGGCGTCCTCGACCGGTGTCACGACGCCGGGGGCCGAGGCCACGGGCAGCCACAGCAGGAAGGAGAACACGGACACGACCGCGGCGAAGGAGATGACGGCGAGACGGGCGGGGGAGCCCGCCGCGATCCGGTCCACGAGGTCGCGCAGCGAGGTGAGCAGCCAGAACCGGCCGCGCTCCTCCGGACGGGCCCAGGGCGCGCGCTGCAGGTGGCTCACGGGCTCTCCTCCTGGTGTCCTGACCGCCCGGGCGGGGCGGCGGCCGCGGCGTTCGCCTCGACCCGAGACAGTATTCCACCCGAGCCCGTCCGCGGCGGGCAGCCGCGGGTGTAGGTTGTCGCCCATGCCCCTGGAAGAGGCCCTGCTGCGCGCCCGGGTCCGTCGACTGACCCGACGGCACGGGATCCGCTCCCCCCACGGTCGTCGGCCGGGACAACGGCGGAGCACCGATCCGCGGGAGGTGACCGCGGCGCGCACGGCGCAGCTGATCATCGGTGCGTTCGCGACCGCCCTGGCCGTCGGCACCGTCCTGCTGATGCTCCCGGTCGCGAGGTCGGGCCCCGGCGGGGCGTCGTTCATGGAGGCGTTCTTCACCGCGACCTCGGCGATCTGCGTGACCGGGCTGGTCGTGGTGGACACGCCGACCTACTGGACGCCGTTCGGGCAGGCGGTGATCCTGGCCCTGATCCAGATCGGCGGGTTCGGGGTGATGTCCTTCGCCACCGTGCTCGGGATCCTCCTGGCCCGCCGGCTGGGCCTGACGGCCCGGATCATGAGCTCGACCGAGACGAAGAACCCCGGCTACGGGGACATGCGCCGGGTGCTGCTGCGCATCCTCGCCACCACGCTGCTGATCGAGACGGTCGTGGCCGCGGCGCTCGCCCTGCGCTTCTTCGCCGGCTACGGGTACGGACCGGGGCAGGCGGTGTGGCACGGCGTGTTCCACGCGGTCTCGGCGTTCAACAACGCCGGCTTCGCCCTGTACACCCTGTCGATCATGGACTTCGCCGCCGACCCCTGGGTCAACCTGCCGATCGTCGTCGCCGTGGTCCTGGGCGGGCTGGGGTTCCCGGTGCTCTACCAGCTGCGCCGGGAGTGGCGCCGGCCCCGGCGGTGGAGCATGAACACCCGGATCGTGCTGTTCGCCACCGTGGTCCTGCTCGGCGCCGGCACGGTGTTCCTGTGCGCGGTGGAGTGGTCCAACCCCGCCACCCTCGGGCCGATGCGGGCCGACGAGAAGCTGCTGGCCGGGTTCTTCCAGTCCACCATCGCCCGTACGGCCGGGTTCAACAGCATCGACATCACGGCGATGCACCCGGTGTCCTGGCTGGGGCTGGACCTCCTGATGCTCATCGGCGGCGGCCCCGCCGGGACGGCCGGCGGGCTGAAGGTCACCACCGTCGCCGTCCTCGGCTTCATCGCCTGGACCGAGATCACCGGGGGAACGGCCGTGCACGTCCTCGGCAAGCGCCTGTCCCGGTCGGTGCAGCGCCAGGCGATCACGGTGGTCGTCCTGGCGCTGGGCGCGGTGACCACCGCCACGATGGTGCTGATGCTGCTGCACGAGGACATCGGCCTGGACCGGATCCTGTTCGAGACGATCTCCGCGTTCGCCACCGTGGGCCTGTCCACGGGCATCACCGCGGATCTCTCGCCGGCGGCCCAGGGCGTGCTCATCGCCCTGATGTTCCTGGGCCGGCTGGGGCCCATCACCGTGGCCACCGCCATGGCGGCCCGTCCCCGGAAGGCCCTGTACGAACTGCCCAAGGAACGCCCGCTGATCGGCTGAGTCCACCGCGCTCGCCCGGCACACCACCCCACGGGGCCCTGCGGCCCACCCCGACACCTCCTGGAGGTCCCCACATGTTCCCCTCCCGCCCCGGCACCGCCCCGTACCACCACTCCGGCCGCCGCCGGCCACCGGGCACGGTGGCCGTGATCGGCCTGGGCCGCTTCGGCGCCGCCCTGGCCCTCGAGCTGATGCGCAACGGCGCGGAGGTGCTGGGCATCGACGTCGACGAGGACGTCGTCCAGGAGCTCAAGGGGCAGCTGACCACCGTGGTGCGCGCCGACGCCACCCAGGAACAGGTGCTGCGCCAGCTCGGCGTCGACGAGTTCGACAAGGTCGTGGTCGGCATCGGCTCCGACGTCCAGGCCAGCATCCTGGTCGCCTCCCGGCTGCTGAAGTTCGCCCACCCCGAGATCTGGGCGAAGGCCATCACCACGCCCCACGCCGAGATCCTCGAGCAGCTCGGGGTCCACCACGTCATCAGCCCCGAGCACGACATGGGCGTGCGCTCCGCCCACCTGATCCAGGGCAGGGTCCTCGACTTCGTGACGATCGACGAGGGATTCGCCCTCATCCGCTGCCCGGCGCCGGAGGCCGTCCAGCAGCGGCCGCTGGACACTCTCAGCATCCGGCGCACCCACGGGGTCTCGATCGTCGCGGTCCGCCGCCTGGGCCAGGGGTGGGAGGCCACCGAGCCCGGCACGGTCCTCTACGAGAACGACCAGATCCTCGTGACGGGACCCACCCGTGCGGTCGAGGCCTTCAGCGACCTCGACTGAGCCGCGCCGGGGTGACACAAAGGGCGCCGGCGCCACGCCCGCGAGGGCGGGCCCCGGCCCCGAGTGGTCTAATGGCGGTGTGACCCCTGCTACGTCCGGGCCCGGCGCCCCGTACCCCACGCGACTGTTCTGGGACCCCGCCCTGCTCGAGTACAACTTCGGGGACCACCACCCCATGCACCCGTCCCGGCTCGAGGCCACCTACCGGCTGGTCCAGGAGTTCGGCCTGGACCGCCGGGACAACGTCACGGTGGAGGCGCCCGAGGTGGCCCCGGACGAGGTGCTCAACCTCGTCCACCCGCAGCACTACGTGGACTCGGTCCGGGCCGTCAGCGCCGACCCCACCGTGGAGGTCCCCGAGTGCGGTCTCGGCACCGAGGACACCCCCGGGTACCCGGGGGTGCACGAGGCGAGCGCCCGTCTCGTGGGCGGCACCTACCAGGGCGCCGTGGCCGTTCTCGCGGGGGACGCGGTGCACGCCGTGAACTTCGGGGGCGGGATGCACCACGCCCACGCCGAGAAGGCCAGCGGATTCTGCATCTACAACGACTGCGCCGTGGCGGTCCAGCACCTGCTGGACCAGGGTGTCCGGCGCGTGGCCTACGTGGACGTCGACGGCCACCACGGCGACGGCACCCAGTCGATCTTCTACGACGACCCCCGCGTGCTCACCGTCTCGCTGCACGAGACGGGCCTGACGCTGTTCCCGGGCACGGGCTTCGCCAACGAGACCGGCCGCGGGGAGGCCGAGGGGCACTCCGTGAACGTGGCGATGCCCACGGCCTCCGACGACTCCATGTGGCTGCGCGCGTTCGACGCCGTGGTCCCGCCCCTGCTGCGCCAGTTCCGGCCCGAGGTGATCGTGAGCCAGCACGGCTGCGACTCGCACTTCGCCGACGAGCTCACCCACCTGCGCGTCAGCGTCGACGCGCAGCGGCAGACCGCCGTGGCCCTGGCAGGGCTGGCCCACGAGCTGTGCGAGGGCCGGTGGATCGCCACGGGCGGGGGCGGGTACAACTGCTACGACGTGGTGCCCCGCTCCTGGACGCACCTGGTGGGAGTCGCCGCCGGCCACCCGATCGACGTGGGCACCGCGGTGCCGCAGCCGTGGCGCGACTACGTGCAAGAGCGCTACGGCGCCGACGCGCCGCGGGTCATGGGCGACGAGGTGGACCTGTGGTGGCGCTCCTGGGAGGTGGGCTTCGACCCCAACGACGAGACGGACCGCACGATCATGGCCACCCGCAAGGAGGTCTTCCCCCAGTGGGGGCTGGACCCGTGGTTCGACTGAGCCCGCCGCCCGCGGGCTCCGGCAGCGGCGGGGGCAGCCACGGGGGCGGCACGGACGTGCCGGTGCCGGGAGCCGCACGGCAACCCGTTTACAGTGATCGGATGGGCAACAACGACGTGTTCGCGGTGATCGCCGACAAGACCCGGCGGGGGATCCTCGCCGCGCTCAAGGACGGCGAACGACCCGTGGGCGACCTCGTGGCAGAGCTGGGGGTCTCCCAGCCGACCGTCTCGAAGCATCTGAAGATCCTGCGCGAGGCCGGTATGGTGTCCATGGAGGCACAGGGGCAACGACGTCTCTACGCCGTGCAGCCGGAGCCGCTGGCCGAGGTCACCGCTTGGGTCCACGAGGTCGTGGGCGGTGCGGCGCACCAGCCGGCCGCCCCGACGCGCGCCCCCGGGGACGCCGCGGACAGCGGCACTGCCGGGGCCGGCGTCGCCGGACCCGACGTGGTCGTGACCGCGGGGGCCGATGGGACCGGGACGGCTCCGGAGGCGACGCCCGGGACGGACG
>NZ_PDDL01000087.1:0-14620 GCF_020833785.1 Kocuria sp. CCUG 69068 | reverse complement strand
CGCTCGGCGACCTTGATCTTCACGGCACGCACCCCGCCCCCGAAACCGGCGAGGACCTCCCGGACCCGGGCCGCCGGCACGGCGGGCACGGTCGCGTTGACGGGGATGCGCGTGCGCCGGGGCGCCGGGAAGCCGTGCCACGCGGCGTCGACCGCGGCGCGGAGCCAGGCGCCCGCCTCGGCGTCCCCGTACTCGGGGAACGGGCCGAACTCCCCCCACCCCGCCGGGCCGCGCAGGAGCACCGACTCGCGCACGTCGACGCCGCGGAAGCGCACCCGCATCGGCAGGGCGACGACGTGCGCGTGCGCGAGCAGGTCGTCGAGCGGGGGCAGGACCACGGCGGGGAGCATGCTCCCCAGCCTAGGCGGCGCCTCTCAGCCCGCTCCGATCCGTGCGTGGAATGATGAGGGCTCCGCGGGTGCCCGCACGGCCGCGGCCGTGCCCGCGCCCCGACGATCCGCACCACCGCCCAGGAGCTCGATGACCACGACCGCCCGCCGCCCCGCCCCCACCGTCCTGCAGGTCCTGGGCCACCTGCTCGGCGCCGCCGCCCTGTGGGCGTCGGCCGCGCTGGTCGGGGTCGTGGCCCTCACCACCGCGACCGGGCAGTGGCTCGACGAACTGGCCCTGCGCCAGGCGAGCGGCGCCTTCCCCGACCTCTCCGACCGCGCCGCCCAGCTGCTCGACTCGGTCCCGTGGGTGGTGGGCGCCGTCTCCGCCCTGTGCCTCGCGGTCCTGGCCGTGCGCTCCCGGCGCCTCGCCCCGGCGGTGGTCGGGGCGGCGGTGGTCGTGCTCTCCAACCTCACGGTCCAGCTGCTCAAGCGGGTGCTGCTGGAGAAGCCGGACCTGGGGATCCAGGAGGCCGCCGTCAACTCCTTCCCGTCCGGGCACACGGCCGCCGCGGCCGCCGCCGTGGCGGTGGTGCTGCTCGCGGCCCCCGCCTCCTCCCGGCCGGTAGTCGGGCTGCTGGGGGCGGCCGCCACGACCGCGACCGGGGTGGCCACGCTGCTGAACGGCTGGCACCGGCCCTCGGACGTGGTGGCGTCCCTGCTGGTCGTGGCGGGCTGGGCGGCCTTGGGCGGGCTCGTGCTGCGCCTGACCGGGCCCGTGGAACGCCCCGTGCCCGGCGGGGGCCTGACCGCCCTGCTGGCCGTCTCCGGCGCGGGGGCCCTGCTGGTCGGCCTGCTGCCGCTGTGGGCGGCCCTGCGCGTGCCGGGCGGGGGCTGGGCTGCGGTCGCGGCGTGCGCGGCGATCCTCGGGGTCAGTCTCCTGGCGGCAGCGGCGCTGACAGCGCTGCAAGCTCCTCGGTCGCGGCGTCCTCGGCCCTGATCCGCTCGAGCCGGTCCAGGAGGATCCGCGCCGCCCCCGGGTTGTAGGGCAGGCGGAACATCGAGGCCGTCACGGGCCGCATGCCGTCCGGCTGCGCCGCGGCGGCCTCGCTCGCGTCCACCCGCTCGATCGCGGTGCGCATGAGCCGGGCCTGCTGGAGCACGAAGCCGCGCTCCACCGGGTTGCCGTGGCCGGGGACGAAGACCTGGTACCGGTCGAGGGCGGCCAGGCTCTCGAGGGCCGTGGCCCAGCCCCGCGGGTAGGAGTCGTCGAAGCTGGGGTCGGCGCCCTGCTCCACGAGGTCCCCGGTGAACACGACGTCGTCGACGCCCACGCAGAGGTCGTTGTCGGTGTGGCCCGGGCCGAAGGAGAAGAGCACCGCCGCCCGCTCCCCCAGGTCCACCCGGGTCAGGGCGGGGCGCCGGCCCGTGCCCGGCAGGTGCCGGTTGGGCACGACGAGACGGGTGTCCGGCCCCTCGGCGGCGGCCATCTCGGGCTCGTGGGTGCCCACGAAGGAGCGCTGGAAGTCGCCGTGCGCCTGGATCGCCGCCGCGCAGCCGCGGTGCGCCCAGAAGTCCTCGGCCCCGGCGCGCTGGAACACGGCGTTGCCCAGGAAGTGGTCGTAGTGGGCGTGGGTGTTCACCACCGTCAGCGGCAGGCCCGTGAGCGAGCGGACGGCCTCGAGGATCTCGCGGGCCTGGCGCGGGCCCGCGCCCGTGTCGATCACGAGGGCGCGACGGGACCCGAGCACGACCCCGGAGTTCAGCCTCCAGTTGTCCGTGCTCACGGCGAAGACGCCGTCGCGGATTTCGTTGATGCGCGCCACCCGACCAGGGTACCGACCGCCGCTGGCTATCCTGGCAACCATGACCGCTCCGTCCTCGGGCCGTGCGGCCGGAGGCGCCGGCCGCTATGCTCCGTCCCCCTCGGGGGACCTCCACCTCGGCAACCTCCGCACGGCGCTGCTCGCGTGGGCCCTCGCGCGCTCCACGGGCCGGGGCTTCGTCCTGCGCGTCGAGGACATCGACCGGGTGCGGCCGGGGGCGGCCGAGCGGCAGCTCGCGGACCTCGCCCGGCTGGGCCTCGACTGGGACGGCCCGCCGCTGCTGCAGTCCTCGCGGGAGGCCGAGCACCGGGCCGTGGTGGAGCGTCTCACCGCGGCGGGGCGCACCTACGAGTGCTACTGCACGCGCCGGGAGGTGCAGGCGGCCGCGAGCGCGCCGCACGGGGCCCCGGGCGCCTATCCGGGCACGTGCCGGGACCTCGGCGACGCCGAGCGGGCGCGGCGCCGCCGGGAGCGGCCCCCGGCGGTGCGGCTGCGCGCGGACGTGCGCTCCCGCACGGTCGTGGACCGCTGGGCCGGGGCGTTCACGGGGCTCGTCGACGACTTCGTGCTGCTGCGCAACGACGGCCGCCCCGCCTACAACCTCGCGGTGGTCCTCGACGACGCCCACCAGGGCGTGGACCAGGTGGTCCGGGGCGACGACCTGCTGCCCTCGACCCCCCGGCAGGCGTACCTGGCCTCGGTGCTCGGTCTGGACGAGCCGGAGTGGGTGCACGTGCCGCTCGTGCTCAACGCGCACGGGCAGCGCCTCGCCAAGCGGGACGGCGCCGTGACCCTCGCCGAGCTCGCCGCGGCGGGGCACGGCGCCGAGGAGGTGCTGGGCTGGATGGCCGCGTCGCTGGGCCTCCCCGGCCCGGTCCGGTCGGCGCAGGACGTCCTCGCCGTGTTCGACGAGGACGTCCTGCCCCGGGCGCCCTGGGTCGTGGACCCGGCCCGGTGGGCCGCTCAGGCGCGCGAGGACGCGGAGGTGCCGGCCTCCTCGGGGGCGTGCGGGTCCTCGGGCTCGGCCAGGAACCGCTCGTAGGCGGGGGTGGTCAGGAACGCGGGGTAGTCGTCGCCCAGGGCCACCTCCTCGAAGATGGCGCGGGCGTCGTCGAAGCGGTCGCCCTCGGCGCGCTCGATCCTCGCGAACTCCTCCTCCAGCAGCTCCTGCACCCAGTCCCGGGTGATCTCCTCGCCCTCGTCCGTGATGGCGCGGGTGTTCACCCACTGCCAGATCTGGGAGCGGGAGATCTCCGCGGTCGCGGCGTCCTCCATCAGGTTGTGGATGCCCACGGCGCCGTTGCCGCGCAGCCACGCCTCGATGTAGCGGATCCCCACCTCCACGTTGTTGCGGATCCCCACCTCGGTGATCCTCCCCTCGGCCGAGGCGATGTCGATCAGCGCCTTGTCGTCGGGCACCACGTCCTCGCGGAGCCGGTCCAGCTGGTTCGGGCGGTCGCCGAGCGCCGCGTCGAAGACCTCGCGGCACACGGGGACCAGGTCGGGGTGGGCCACCCAGGACCCGTCGAACCCGTCCTCGGCCTCGCGGGTCTTGTCGGCCTGCACCTTCTCGATCGCGGTGCGGTTGACCTCCTCGTCCCGGCGGGAGGGGATGAACGCGGCCATCCCGCCGATGGCCATCGCCCCGCGGCGGTGGCAGGCCCGCACGAGCTGCTCGGTGTAGGCCCGCATGAACGGCTGCGTCATGGTCACCGCGTTGCGGTCCGGGAGGATGAAGCGGGGCCCGCGGGTCCGGAAGTTCTTGATGATGGAGAAGATGTAGTCCCAGCGGCCGGCGTTGAGCCCCGCGGCGTGCTCCCCGAGCTCGTGGAGGATCTCCTCCATCTCGAAGGCCGCGGTGATCGTCTCGATCAGCACGGTGGCGCGAATGGTGCCGCGGTCCGTCCCCAGCATGGACTCCGCCCGGCTGAAGATGTCGTGCCACAGCCGCGCCTCCTGGTGGGACTCGGTCTTGGGCAGGTAGAAGTAGGGGCCCAGGCCGAGCTTCTTGAGCCGGCGCGCGTTGTGGAAGAAGTACAGGCCGAAGTCCACGATGGCGCCCGCGATGGGCTCGTCCCGCACGGACAGGTGCCTCTCCTCGAAGTGCCACCCGCGGGGCCGCACCACGATGGTCGGGTTGGCCCGGGCGTCCCTGTTCTTCAGCGCGTACTTCTTGCCGTCCGGGTTGGTGAACTCGATGGTCCCCTCGAGCGCGTCGATGAGGTTGAGCTGGTTGGTGACCACGTTCGTCCAGTGCGGGGTGTTGGCGTCCTCCATGTCCGCGAGCCACACCTTCGCCCCGGAGTTGAGGGCGTTGATGGTCATCTTCCGCTCGGTGGGACCGGTGATCTCCACGCGGCGGTCCTCGAGCCCGGGCGGGGGCGGGGGCACGCGCCAGGAGTCGTCCTCGCGGATCCTCCGCGTCTCGGGCAGGAACGTGGGGTCGGTGCCGCGGGCG
The DNA here is from genome assembly GCF_020833785.1 of Kocuria sp. CCUG 69068. Lineage (NCBI taxonomy): Bacteria > Bacillati > Actinomycetota > Actinomycetes > Micrococcales > Micrococcaceae > Kocuria > Kocuria sp. CCUG 69068. The sequence continues at coordinate 10,007 of NZ_PDDL01000087.1, read as the reverse complement.
ATCGCCTTGCGCCGCTCCTCGCGGGCGGCCAGCAGCTCGCGCCGGCGGGGCTCGAACTCGCGGTGCAGCGCCGCGAGGAAGCCGAGCGCGTCGGGGGTGAGCACACTGTTCTGCCGGGGCACGTGGTGACCGGTGAGGGTCACGCCGTTGATCGTCACGGGGTTGCTGGTCATGGTCATCATGGCTGGGTCCTCGCCTGAAGAGTGTCCTGGGGAGTTCGGGTGGGGCGGCCCCGAAGGGCGCCGGAGCGGGTCGTCGTCGGATGCGGCGCGGCCGGGGACCCTGTCGGGCCCCCGGCCGGTCACGGCCGTTCGGCTCAGGGCCGTTCGGCTCAGAACTGGGCGGTCTCGGTGGACCCGGCCAGCGCCGTGGTGGAGGACTGCGGGTTGAGGACGGTGGAGACCAGGTCGAAGTAGCCGGTGCCGACCTCGCGCTGGTGGCGGGTGGCGGTGTAGCCGCGCTCCTCGGCCGCGAACTCCCGCTCCTGCAGCTCCACGTAGGCCGTCATCTGGTTGCGGGCGTAGCCGTGGGCGAGGTCGAACATCGAGTAGTTCAGGGCGTGGAAGCCGGCCAGGGTGATGAACTGGAACTTGAAGCCCATCGCGCCCAGCTCGCGCTGGAACTTGGCGATCGTGGCGTCGTCCAGGTGCTTCTTCCAGTTGAAGGACGGCGAGCAGTTGTAGGCGAGCATCTGGTCGGGGTGCTCCGCGTGGATGCCGTCGGCGAACTTCTTGGCCAGCTCGAGGTCCGGGGTGCCCGTCTCCATCCACAGCAGGTCGGCGTACGGGGCGTACGCGTTGCCGCGGGCGATGCAGGCCTCGAGGCCGTTGCGGACCTTGTAGTAGCCCTCCGCGGTGCGCTCGCCGGTGACGAACGGCTTGTCGCGGTCGTCCACGTCCGAGGTGATCAGGGTGGCCGCCTCCGCGTCGGTGCGGGCGATGATCAGCGAGGGGACGTCGGCGACGTCGGCCGCGAGCCGGGCCGCGCTCAGGGTGCGGACGTGCTGCTGGGTGGGGATGAGCACCTTGCCGCCCAGGTGGCCGCACTTCTTCTCGGAGGCCAGCTGGTCCTCCCAGTGCACTCCGGCCGCGCCGGCGGCGATCATGGACTTCATGAGCTCGTAGGCGTTGAGCGGGCCGCCGAAGCCGGCCTCGGCGTCGGCCACGATCGGGACCAGCCAGTCGTCGACCGTGCTCGTGCCCTCGGAGTGCTCGATCTGGTCGGCGCGCATCAGCGCGTTGTTGATCCGCCGCACGACCGCCGGGACGGAGTTCGCGGGGTAGATCGACTGGTCGGGGTAGGTCTGGCCCGCGAGGTTCGCGTCGCCGGCGACCTGCCAGCCGGAGAGGTAGATGGCCTTGAGACCGGCCTTGACCTGCTGGACCGCCTGGTTGCCGGTCAGGGCGCCCAGGGAGTTGACGAAGTCCTCGGTGTGCAGCTTCTCCCACAGCTGCTCCGCGCCGCGGCGGGCCAGGGTCATCTCCTCCTGCACCGTGCCGCGCAGGCGGACGACCTCCTCCGCCGTGTAGTCGCGGGTGATCTGCGCCCAGCGGGGATCGGCGTCCCACTCCTGGCGGATCTCGTCGGCGGTCTTGGGGGCGTTGGGGTAGGACATGTCGGCTCCTCGTTGAGTGGTCCGAGAACGGGTGCTTCGGCTTCGGGGCCACCGGGAAGTTCGCTCCTCCGTGGTGACACATCCCACTTTGCCCCAGTTCAACCCGGATCAACCCCACATTTCTCGTCGAACTTTCGCCGTTTTTCGTCTATCGTGAAGAAATGACGACCAGCGCGTGGGGCACCGAGGAACCGACGACGGCGGAGCCGGCCGGCAGCACCGACCTGATCGGTCTCGGCCGGCGCATCCGCTCGTTGCGCAAGGACCGCGGCATGACGCTCGCGGAGCTCGCCGACCGGGCGGGCACCGCCACCTCGCAGCTGTCCGTGATCGAGAACGGGCGCCGCGAGCCCCGGCTCAGCCTGCTGCGGCGCCTCGCCGAGGTCCTGGGCACGAGCGTGGACGCCCTGCTCGGGGCCGAGCCCGGCACCCGGCGGGAGGCGCTCGAGATCCAGCTCGAGCGCACCCAGCGCTCCCCGTTCTACGAGCAGCTGGGGCTGCCGACCGTCCGGGTCAGCTCCGCGCTGTCCACCGAGGTGCTCGAGGCGCTCGTGGCCCTGCAGGAGCGGCTGGCCGAGGCCCTCGAGAAGAACTCGGCCACCCCAGAGGAGGCCCGCCGGGCCAACGTGCAGCTGCGCCGGCTCATGCGGGCGCAGGACAACTACTTCCCGGACCTGGAGCAGGCCGCCAAGGAGCTGCTGACCCTGGGCGGCTACTCCTCGGGGCCCGTGTCCAACTCCGTGATCTCCGAGATGGTGGGCAGGCTCGGCTACAGCATCCACCACGTCACCGACCTCCCGCACTCGACCCGCTCGGTGACCGACCTGCTCAACCGGCGGATCTACCTGGTGCAGAGCCCCCGGGCGGACCACGACCCCCGCGCGGTGCTGCTCCAGGCCGTGGGGCACCAGGTGCTGGGCCACGAGCCGCCCAAGGACTACGCCGAGTTCCTCGCCCAGCGCGTGCAGACCAACTACTTCGCCGCCGCGGTGATGCTCCCGGAGGACAAGACCGTCCCGTTCCTGCTCGAGGCGAAGAAGGACCGGGACCTCTTCCTGGAGGACCTCAAGGACCGCTTCGCCGTCTCCCACGAGACGGCGGGCCACCGCTTCACGAACCTGGCCACCCGGCACCTGGGGATCCGCACCCACTTCCACAAGGTGCACTCGTCCGGGGTGATCCACAAGGCCTACGAGAACAACGGGCTGGCGTTCCCGACGGACCACACCGGGGCGATCGAGGGCCAGATCTCCTGCCGCAAGTGGTCCGGGCGCACCGTCTTCGACCAGCCCAACCAGTTCACGGCGTTCGCCCAGTACACGGACACCCCCTCCGGCACGTACTGGTGCTCCACGCGCACGGAGCTCTCGAGCCAGGGCGCGTTCTCCATCGGCGTGGGCGTCGCGTTCACCGACGCCCGCTGGTTCCGCGGCCGCGACACCCCGCACCGCACGGTGTCGACCTGCCCGGACCCCTCGTGCTGCCGGCGCCCGCCCGAGGAGCTCAGCCGGGTGTGGGCGGGCCACGCCTGGCCCAACACCCGGGCCCACTCGCACGTGCTCGCCGCCCTCCCGGAGGGGGCCTTCCCCGGCGTCGACGAGCGGGAGGTCTACGAGTTCCTGCAGGCGCACGACGACGTCTGAGCCGGCCCCGCGGGCCGCCGGCGCGGTCTCCCCGCACCCCCGGGACCGCCTCCCTATACCCGTAGTGGCTGGCCACTGCCCGGGAGCGGGCGTAAAGTTCTGTGGGACCTCTGCTCCACCCACCCCCCTGGACGCTGCGCTCCACCGGGCCGGCTCCGGGCGGAAAGGACACCATGCCCCAAGAGATAGCCCAGACGATCGCGATCGTCATCTACTTCGCCGCCATGATCGGGATCGGCCTCTACGCCAACAGCAGGACGAAGAACCTCGACGACTACATGCTCGGCGGGCGCAACCTCAAGCCCGGGACCGCCGCCCTCAGCGCCGGTGCCTCCGACATGTCCGGCTGGCTGCTGCTCGGCCTGCCCGGCGCGGTGTTCCTCTCCGGTCTGGTCGAGGCGTGGATCGCCGTCGGCCTGATCGTCGGCGCGTGGGTCAACTGGAAGTTCATCGCGCCCCGGCTGCGCTCCTACACCGAGGTCTCGCACAACTCGATCACGATCCCGTCCTTCCTGGACAACCGGCTCAAGGGCGGCAGCCGGCTGCTGCGCATCGTCTCCGGGCTCATCATCCTGGTGTTCTTCACGTTCTACGTCTCCTCCGGCATGGTGGCCGGCGGGCTGTTCTTCCAGTCGTCCTTCGGCTCGACGTACCACGCCGGGCTGCTCCTCGTCGTCGGCGTCACCATCGCCTACACGCTCTTCGGCGGCTTCCTCGGTGCGACCTACACGGACGTGGCCCAGGGCCTCCTGATGTTCGCGGCCCTGCTCCTCGTCCCCGTCGTGGGCGTGATCAACGTGGGCGGCTTCGGCCAGATGGCGGAGAACATCCGCGCCGTCCAGCCCGACGCCCTCTCCATGGTGTCCGGGGCCACGGCCATCGGCGTCATCTCGGCCCTGGCGTGGGGCCTCGGCTACTTCGGCCAGCCGCACATCATCGTCCGCTTCATGGCCATGCGCTCCCCCGCCGACGCCAAGACCGGCCGCCGGATCGGCCTGACCTGGATGGTGCTCAGCGTCATCGGGGCGATCGCCACCGCCCTGGTCGGCGTCGCCTACTACGGCAACCGCCCGGACGAGAGCCCGACCGACCCGGAGTCCGTGTTCCTGGACCTCGCGCAGGTCTTCTTCCACCCCGTGATCGCCGGCTTCGTGCTGGCGGCCGTGCTCGCGGCGATCATGTCCACGGTCTCCTCCCAGCTCATCGTCTCCTCCTCCGCCCTGGTGGAGGACCTGTACAAGCTGACGGTCAAGGAGTCCCCCTCCGAGCGCAAGCAGGTGTGGATGGGCCGCGCGGGCGTGGCCCTCGTCGCCCTCGTCGCCACGTTCCTGGCCTGGGAGCAGAACAACACGATCCTCGGCCTCGTGGCGTTCGCGTGGGCCGGCTTCGGCGCCTCGTTCGGCCCGATCGTGATCCTGTCCCTGTTCTGGCGCAAGCTCACGAACCTGGGCGCGATCACCGGAATGCTCCTGGGCGCGGTCACCGTGTTCGCGTGGACCGTGACCCCGTGGGCCGACCTCTACGAGATCATCCCCGGCTTCCTCGTGAGCCTCGTCTCCGCCGTGCTGGTCTCGAAGGCCACTTATCGGCGCGACGAGGAGATCGAGCGCGAGTTCGACGACGCCGTGCGCCTCGCCCACGCGGCGGAGGACGAGATGGCCGCCCGCTGACCTCTCGCACCGCTCCGCCGGGGCCCGTTCCGCACGCCGGAACGGGCCCCGGCGCCGTCCGGGGTCAGTACCCGATCGAGGCCAGGGTGGCCCGGATCGCCTCGGCGGAGCGGTGCAGCATGGCCAGCTCCTGCTCGTCCATGGGCACGGCCAGCCGCTCGACGACGCCCCGCCGCGCGACGATCGACGGCACGGACAGGGCGACCCCGCTGATCCCCCGGTAGTCGTCGAGGACCGTGGAGACGGGCAGCACGGCGTGCTCGTCCCGCAGCACGGCCTCCGCCACGCGCGCCCCGGCCAGGCCGATCGCGTAGTTGGTGGCGCCCTTGCCCTGGATCACCGTGTACGCCGCGTTGATCGTCCGGTGCGTGATCTCGTCCAGCCGCTCGTCGGTGAAGGGCCGCCGCCCCTCGACGGTCCAGTCCCGCAGCGGGATCTGCCCGATGTTCGCGTTCGACCACAGGGGGAACTCGGTGTCCCCGTGCTCGCCGACGATCGTGGCGTGCACGCTCGTGGTGGACACCCCGCCCTCCTCGGCCAGCAGCCACCGCAGCCGGGACGTGTCCAGCACGGTCCCGGAGGACATCACCCGCTCCGTGGGCAGGCCGGTGAGCTTCTGCGCGATGACCGTGAGCACGTCGCACGGATTGGTCACCAGCACGTACACGGCCTCGGGCGCCTGCTCCACCAGCCGCGGCATCAGCTGCTCGAGGATCGCGGCGTTGGCGCCCGCCAGCTCCATCCGGGTCTGGCCGGGCCGCTGCTTGGCCCCGGCGGTCACGAAGACGACGTCCGAGCCCGCCAGCACGGCGACGTCGTCGGAGCCGGTCACCCGGGAGCTGGGGGTGAACATGGCCCCGTGGGCGAGGTCCAGGCCCTCGGCGCGGACCCGGTCCCCGGCGAGGTCGTAGAGGGCCACCTCCTGGGCGACGCCCTTGATGAGGACCGCGTAGGCCAGGGACGAGCCGACGGAGCCGGCGCCGACCACGCCGATCTTGGTTCTCGCGGTAGTGGTGGGCACGGTCTCGGGCACGGGGAACTCCTCGGTGGTCCGGTGGTCCGCGGCTGCGGACGGTGTGCTCCCATCCTGGGCCAGCGGCGCGGGCCGCGGAAGGGCCCGGGCCACCGTGTCGCGGCTCAGCCGGCGGTGGACGCGGAGGCCGCGGCCAGGAAGTCCCGCATGATGGGTCCGCCGGTGACCGAGCCCAGGCCGCCGTCCTCCACGAAGACCGCCACGGCGAGGTCCTCGTGCTCGGCGATCACCCACGAGTGGGTCCGGGGCGGGTCCTCGTCGCCGAACTCGGCCGTGCCGGTCTTGCCGATCGCGGTGTCCGGCTCGAGCCCCTGCAGCACGCCCAGGTGCCCGGACGAGACGACGGCCCGCATCATGGTGCGCAGCTGCTCTGCCTCCTCAGCGGTCAGGGGCTCCTCCGGTCCGGGCCGGGTCGCGGCGTCCTCGTCGAGCAGTCCCTCGGTGCTGACCAGCCGGGGGGTGACGAGCTCTCCGGCGGCGACCGAGGCGGTGAGCCCGGCCATGCTCAGCGGGGACACGAGCGTGCGGCCCTGCCCGAACATCGCGGCGGCGTGCTGGGCCGGCGGCTCCTCCCGCGGGACCTCACCCCAGAACGCGGGCACGGACAGCTCCGCGGGCACCCCGATCCCGAGCGCGGCCGCGGCCTCGGCCAGCTCCGCCTGGTCGATCCGGTCGTGCTGGTCCACGAAGGTGGTGTTGCAGGAGTGGGCGAGCGCCTCGGTGAGGGTGATCGAGCCGGTGAACTCGGCCGGATAGGACTCGACGTTGTCGACCCGCACGCCCGCGGCGGTCGTGGACGGCGGGCACTGCACGACCGTCCCGGGGGTGTCGCCCTGCCGGAGCATCCCGAGGGCCGTGACCACCTTGAAGGTGGAGCCGGGCGCGTACCGGCCCAGCAGCGCGGTGGAGTAGCCCTCGGAGCCCGGCCCGTTGGCCGAGGCGACGAGCTCGCCCGTGGAGGGCCGGACGGCCACGACCGCCGAGGGGGACTCGATCCCGGCCAGCAGCTCACCGGCGGTGGCCTGGAGCCCACGGTCCAGGGTCACCGCGACCGGCTCGCCGGCCTGCGCCGGGACCTCGAACAGCGGCTCGCCGGCCGCGGACTCGTCCCCGACCTCCTCGACGACGACGCCGGGCGTGCCGCGCAACCGGTCGTCGAAGCGCTCCTGCACTCCCCCGCGGCCGATCGCCGTCCCGGGGGCGAGCTCCCCGCCGGAGTCCGCCACGTCCTCGGCCGTCGCCTCGGCCACCCCGCCCAGCAGGTCGGCGGCGAAGCCGCGGGAGGGCGCCAGCGGCAGCTCGTCCTCGACCACGAGCAGGCCCGGGACCGCCTCCATCTCCGCCGCGTCCAGCTCCCGGAAGTCCTCCAGCCGCAGCGGGACGGCCTCGACGAACGCCTCGGGCCCGGCCTGTCCGACGGCCTCGGCGTAGGCGTCGGCGTCGATGTCCACGGCCTCGGCGAGCCGGCGGGCCGCCTCCTCGGGGTCCGCCCCGTCGAGCTGCGACCGGTCGATGCCCACCCGCCGGATCGGGCGCTCCGTCACCAGCGTCTCGCCGTCCGCCCCGAGGATGTCCCCGCGGTCCGCGGCCACCGTCCGGGCGCGCAGGGCCTCCCCCTCCGCCAGGCCCGGGTGCACCACGGCCGGGGACCACTCGGCGGACCAGTCCCCGGACCCGGTCCGGACCAGCGGGAGGACCGAGTCGTACGCCCAGTCCTGCGCCACGCCCGGGAGGTCCCACGACCAGGACAGGGTGGCCTCGCGGCGGTCCTCCTGCCCGGTGTCCTCGACCGCGGAGACCTCGACGGCCGGGGCGGCCTCCCCGAGCGGCGCGGTGATCCGCTCGTACTGCTTCTGGGCGGAGGGACCCTCGACGTCGCCGAAGGACAGCTCCTGGACGCTGCCCGCGCCCAGGGCCGCGGCGACCCGGTCGGCGGTCTCCCGCCCGCCGTCGGGGGCGAGCGCCGAGCAGCCGGTGGCGAGGAGGGCCGCGGAGAGGGCGACCGGGAGGGCCGCCCTCGGCCGCCGGGGGCGGGGCCGGGACGCCGGGGGCTGCGGGGCGGGGCGGGGAGTCTGCACGGTGTCGAATCTAGTCCGTCCCGCCCCGGACGGGACAGGCCGGGGCGGAGGGATCCGGACACGGAAGAACCGGTGGGCGCCGTGTCTGCACGGCACCCACCGGTCCGTCGGACGCGCGGGGAGGGGGTGCGCTCCCGCGCGGGGGCGGGGCCGGGTGCCGGCCCCTCACCACCGGATCAGCAGTGGTACGTGTCGGTCGGCGCCTCGAAGTGGACGTCGTAGCCCTCGGGGATGCTCAGGCCGAAGGCGCCGGCCAGGCCCAGGATCTTCTTGGCGCGGGCGAGGCGCGGCAGGTCGGAGCCGTTGCGGATCTCCCCGCCGTCGGCGTCGAACTCCTGGAGGAACTCGGTGGCCCAGGACAGCTCGGACAGGGACGGGCTCAGGCCCTCGTTGACCGTGGCGGTCTGCTCAGGCATCAGGCACAGCTTGCCCGTCATGCCGAACTCCAGGGTCACGGACGTGGCCTCGGCCAGCTTCGGCCCGAGCGCGCCGACGGCGGGCCCGTCGATGGGGCCGGGCAGGTTGGCCGCCCGGGAGGCGATCGTGAACTGCGAGCGCGTGTAGGCCAGCGTCATGGGGTTCTCCCCGAAGCCCGTGTCGCGCCGGAAGTCGCCCAGGCCGAAGCCGAGGCGGTACGTGGAGCGGGCGCCGGCGATGGCCTGCAGGTGCTGCACGCCGCGGGCCGTCTCGACGAGCGCCACGATCCGCGTGTCCTTGAGCAGCTCCGCGGTGCGGGTGACGTGCTCCGGGGACTCGACCATGGCCAGCATGACGCCGTCCAGGCCGCGGACGCCGGCAAGGGCCCGGAGGTCCTCCTCCCACCACTGGGTGCCGAAGCCGTTGACCCGCACCCACGCGTGGTGCTGCTCGCCGTGCTCGTCCCGGGCGTCCAGCCAGCTGATGACGTTGCGGCGGGCGCGCTCCTTGTCCTTGGGCGCCACGGAGTCCTCGATGTCCAGGACGACGACGTCGGCCGCGCTCGCCCGGGCCGCCGCGAACCGCTCGGCCTGGGCGCCGTTGACGAGCAGCCAGGAGCGGGCGAGCTCCGGGCCGACCGCGGGAGCGGCGACCTGGGGAACCAGCGGCAGGGACGAGGTGGTCGGGGTCGTCGGCGTGGTCTCGATCGAGGTGGCAGTCATGAGGGCGTACCCGTTCTCCGTGAGGTGCAGCGAGCTGCGGTGTGACAGATGTGCCGGGGCACCCGTGCTGGGAGGGCAGGTGCTGCCCGGCGGAACCGTGACCGGTGCCGGGCCCGCGGGAACGATCGCGTCGCGGGGGTCCGGCCGGTGCGTGCCCCGGACCGGGGATCGCGGGGTGGGCGAGCCGGTCCGTGCGCGCTGGATCAACGCGCTCGGCAGGTGCGGTGACTCCACCGTAACCCAGATCACACCGGGACGCCACCCGCCGTGCCCGGGCACGGGTCCGGGCTCAGGAGCGGCGCGCGGTGCGGGCGGTCGCGGGCGCGGTCCAGGGGTCCTCGGGCCAGGGGTGCCGGGGGTAGCGGCCGCGCATCTCGGCGCGCACCTGGGCGTAGGGGCCGGACCAGAAGGAGGCGAGGTCGTCGGTCACGGCCAGCGGCCGCCCCGCCGGGGAGAGCAGGTGGAAGAGGACCGGGACCCGGCCGCCGGCCACGGCCGGGGACGCCGCCCACCCGAAGCACTCCTGGAGCTTGACGCTGACCACGGGCCGGCCGGCGGGGTCGTCGGCGGCCGGGTAGTCGATCCGGGCCCGGGAGCCGCTGGCCACGGTCAGCCGCTCGGGCGCGAGCTCGTCGAGGCGGGCGGCCTCCGGCCACGGGAGCAGCCGCCGCAGGGGCGGGGCGAGGTCGACCCGGCGGCCGGCGGCGAGGGCGTCGAGCTCGGGGGCGAGCCACTCGTCGAGCCGGTCGAGCAGGGCGGCGTCGGACACGTCGGGCCACGGGTCCCCGAGCCGGTGGTGGAGCAGCGCGAGCCGGCGCCTCAGCCGGTC
>NZ_PDDL01000086.1:0-14627 GCF_020833785.1 Kocuria sp. CCUG 69068 | reverse complement strand
CGGGGCGCACGCCCGCCAGGGCGCCGCCGAAGCGGCCGAAGGGGGTCCGCACGGCGTCGTAGATGTAGGCCTCGGTCATGGTGTTCCTCACTTGCGTCGAAGCACGCCACGAGGCCGAGGTCGTCCACGGGGGCGTACGCGGCGGAGCGGGTGCCGAGGACCACCCGCACCTGCCCGGTGGCCGCGGCCAGGAACGCCCGGTAGCGGGGCGTGGGCCCGTCCTCGGCGTGCAGGCGCACCAGGTGCTCCCCGCCGATCTCGTCCGCGACCGAGCGCTCGAGCCGCGCCAGCGCCTTCTGGTCCGCGACGACGGCGACCGCCCCGCGCCCGGCCCGCCACGCCGCGCCGATCGCGGCGGCCAGGACGTCCGTCCAGTCGTGGGCGGGATGGGCGGGGAGCACCTCGACGACGGCCCGCGGGGAGGCCCCCGCCGCCAGCTCCGCCAGGAACTGCGCACCGCCGGCGTAGTCCGCCAGCGCGGCGTCGTGGGAGGGACCCGGGGCGTGCGGGGACAGCCCGGTCGAGTGGCCGGGCACCTCGGCCAGCCGCTGCTCGACCTCCTTCTCCACGCGGGCGACGCGGGGCGGGACGGCCACCCGGACGACGTCCGCGGCCGTGCCGGCCGAGCGGGCGGCGACGTCCTCGGCCAGCCGCGCGATCTCCGGGGCGAGCACGGGCAGCGGGGACAGCACCCGGCGCAGGGGCTGGATCCGGTGCATGACCTCGGACTCGCCCGTGCGCTCGAGCACGAAGCCCGTCAGCTCCTGCCCGCCGAAGCCGACCTTGACGCGGGCGCCCGGCACCGCCGCCCCGGCCAGCTCGGCCGGCACGAGGTAGTCGAACGGGCGGTCCAGGTGCGGGACGTGGGTGTCCAGTAGCACCCGGGCCACGGGGTCGTGCTCGGCCGGCAGCACCGCGCCCACGCCCTTCGCGTCCTCGCGCGGGGGCCGGGGCGGGAAGCCCGAGAGGAGCGACAGCTGCCGCGGGCCCTCCGCGGCGTCCCCGGCGCCCTCCGGGTCCACGGTCAGACCCCGGCGGCCGACCGCAGGTCCGCGACGCGGTCGGTGCGCTCCCAGGTGAACTCGGGCTCGGAGCGGCCGAAGTGCCCGTGCGCGGCGGTGCGCGCGTAGATGGGGCGCTTGAGATCGAGGTCCTCGATGATGGCCAGCGGCCGCAGGTCGAAGACCTCACGGATGGCGTGCTCGATCCGGGTGGGGGCGACCTTCTCGGTGCCGAAGGTCTCGACGTAGAGCCCGACGGGGGCGGCGCGCCCGATCGCGTACGCGACCTGGACCTCCACGCGGTCGGCGAGGCCGGCCGCCACCACGTTCTTGGCCACCCAGCGCATCGCGTAGGCGGCGGAGCGGTCCACCTTCGAGGGGTCCTTGCCGGAGAAGGCGCCCCCGCCGTGGCGGGCCATGCCGCCGTAGGTGTCCACGATGATCTTGCGGCCGGTCAGACCGGCGTCCCCCACGGGCCCGCCGCGCACGAAGTTGCCGGCCGGGTTGATGATCACCTGGGTGCCGGAGAGGTCCAGCCCGGACTCCTCGAGCACGGGGCTGATCACGCTGCGGCGCAGGTCGGAGGCGAGCTGGTCGAGGTCGTAGCCCTCGACGTGCTGGGCGGAGACCACCACGGTGTCCACGGCCACGGGGCGGTCGCCGTCGTAGCCGAGGGTGACCTGGGTCTTGCCGTCGGGGCGCAGACCCGGCAGCACGGCGGTCTTGCGCACGCGGGTGATCTGCTCGGAGAGGCGGTGGGCGATGTGGATCGGCGCCGGCATCAGCACCTCGGTCTCGTTGGAGGCGTAGCCGAACATGATGCCCTGGTCCCCGGCGCCCTGGGCGTCGCGGGCGTCGCGGGCGGTGCCCTCGCGGACCTCGAGGGACTGGAACACGCCCTCGTAGATCTCCGGGGACTGCTCCCCGACGCTGATGGACACCCCGCAGAACTCGCCGTCGAAGCCGTGCACCGAGGAGTTGTAGCCGATGTCGAGCAGCGTCTTGCGCACCACGTTGGGGATCTCCACGTAGCCGCGGGTCTTCACCTCGCCGGCGACGTGCACCAGCCCAGTGGTCACCATGGTCTCGACCGCCACGGAGGACTCGGGGTCCTGGCGCAGGAGGTCGTCCAGGATGGAGTCGCTGATCTGGTCGCAGATCTTGTCGGGGTGTCCCTCCGTGACGGACTCGGAGGTGAACAGTCTCAGGTGCTGGGTCGTCTCGCTCACGGGAGACCACACTACCGGGCGCCCCGGACGGCGCAGCGCCGCACCGGTCGGCGCCGCCGGCCCGGGCGGGTCAGGCTCCGGCGCGGACGCCGGCCAGTTCCTGCGCGATCCGCGCCACGAGCCCGCGGGCCACGTCCGTCTTGGAGCCCTCGAGCACCTGCTCGGGGGCCCCGGCCGCGCTGAGCACGGTCAGGGTGGTGGTGTCCTGGCCGAAGACGAGGTTCTCGCCCACGTGGTTGACGGCCAGCAGGTCGCAGCCCTTGCGCACGAGCTTCCGGCGCCCGAACGTCAGGGGGTCGGTCTCGGCGTCCCCGGTCTCGGCGGCGAAGCCGACGAGGAGCTGGCGGCGCCGGGCGGTGTTGCGCAGGTCCACGAGCTCCTTGAGGATGTCGGGGTTGCGCACCAGCTCGAGCACGGGGTTGGACCCGTCCTCGGCCTTCTTCAGCTTGGCGTCGGCGATCCGGGCCGGGCGGTAGTCGGCCACCGCGGCGGCCATCACCACGACGTCGGCCCGCGCCGCGGCGCGCACGCAGGCGCGGCGCAGCTGCTCGGCGGTGCCGGCGTGCACGACCTCGACGCCGGCGGGCACCGGCGTCTCGAGGTGGGCGGCCACGAGGGTGACCGCGGCGCCGGCGTCCCGGGCGGCGGCGGCGATCGCCACGCCCTGCTTGCCGGAGGAGCGGTTGCCCAGGAAACGGACGGGGTCCAGCGGCTCGCGGGTGCCGCCCGCGCTCACGAGCACCCGCGTGCCGGCCAGCGGGCCGTCGGGGGCGCCGCCGTCCCCGGCCAGGCGAAGCGCGGCGTCGCGGACGACCTCGGGCTCGGGCAGCCGGCCGGGGCCCGAGTCGGGGCCGGTGAGCCGGCCGTCGGCGGGCTCCAGGACGGTGTGCCCGTGGGCGCGCAGCTGCGCGACGTTGGCCTGCACGGCCGGGTTGAGCCACATCTCGGTGTGCATCGCCGGGGCGAACAGCACCGGGGCGCGCGTGGCGAGCAGCGTGGTGGTCAGCAGGTCGTCGGCGTGCCCGTGGGCGGCACGCGCCAGCAGGTCGGCGGTCGCCGGGGCGACGACGACGAGGTCGGCGGCCTGGCCCTGGTGGACGTGGTTGACCTCGTCCACGCGGTCGAAGACGTCCGTGCTGACCCGCTGGCCCGAGAGCGCCTCCCAGGTGGGGGCGCCGACGAAGCGCAGCGCGGCCTCGGTGGGGACGGGCACCACCGTGTGGCCGCTCTCGGTGAACAGGCGCAGGAGCAGCGCCGCCTTGTACGCGGCGATGCCCCCGCCGATGCCGAGGACGATCCTCACGCCGCCGCGCCCCGTCGTCGGGGTGCCGGCCGGCTCACAGGTCCTGGAGGTCCCCGGGCTCGCGCCCCGGCTCCTCCGGAGCGGCGTCCGCCGCGTCGCCGGCGCCGTCGGAGGCGTTGTCGGCGGCGATGGCCGCGCCGCTGCCGGGCAGGTCGCCCAGCGGCTCGGCGGGGCTGTCGTCGCTCGAGGAGAAGTCCACCGAGGTGCCGCCGGAGAAGGCGGCGTCCGCGGAGAAGTCCACGGCGCTCTCCTCGGTGCCCTGGGCGAAGAAGTCGGCGCCGAAGACGTCGGCGGCGAGGTCGGCCTCCGTGGTGAGCTGGCCGTTCTCGGCGAACCCGGCGTGCTCGACCGGGCGACCCTCGATGAGGCCCTCGTCGATCTCGCGGAAGGCGATCGACAGCGGCTTCTCGTTGAGCTGGGTGTCCACGAGGGGACCGACGTACTCGAAGAGGCCCTCGTGCAGCTGCGAGTAGTAGGCATTGATCTGCCGGGCCCGCCGGGCGCCGAAGATCACGAGTCCGTACTTGGAGTCGGACTTCTTCAGCAGGGCGTCGATCGGCGGGTTGATGATGCCTTCGGTGTGGGTAGACAAGCGATTGCTCCAGACGGGGTGGACGGGTCTCAGGATGCCGGCTCGGGGTCGACCCCCATGAGCTGCACGAGTTCGGCGGCGGCGCGCTCGACCCGGTCGTTGATCACGGTGTGGTCGAACTCCGGCTCTGCCGCGAGCTCCAGTTTAGCGGTTTCCAGCCGGACCCGCTGTTCGGCCGCCGTCTCGGTGCCCCGGCCGACGAGCCGGGCGACCATCTCGTCCCAGCTGGGCGGGGCGAGGAACACGAAGTTGGCCTCCGGCATGGTGTTGCGGATCTGGCGGGCGCCCTGCAGGTCGATCTCGAGCAGGACGCTGAGCCCGCGCTCGAGGGCCCGCTCCACGGTGGAGCGCAGCGTGCCGTAGCGGTGCGAGTTGTGCACCACGGCCCACTCCAGCAGCTGCCCGTCGCGGGCCATGGCGTCGAACTCCTCGTCGGAGACGAAGAAGTAGTGGGTGCCGTCGACCTCCCCGGGGCGGGGGTCCCGGGTGGTCGCGGACACGGACAGCCACACCTGCGGGTAGTGGTCCCGGACGTAGGTCGAGACCGTGCCCTTGCCCACGGCCGTGGGTCCGGCGAGCACGGTCAGGGACGGGCGCGCGGCGCGGGGCGCGTCGAGGCTCACGGGCATCCTCCTGGGACTGGGGTGTTTCCCCCAATCTAGCGGATCGCGCCCGGGGCCTCCGCGCCCCGCCCGGCTCAGCGGTCCAGGTGCTCGATGAGCGCCCTGCGCTGGTGCACGCCGAGCCCGCGCAGCCGCCGGGTGCGGGCGATGCCGATCTCGTCCATGATGGCCGCGGAGCGGACCTTGCCGATGCCGGGGGTGGCCTCGAGCAGGTCCGAGACCTTCAGCCGGCTCACGGCCTCGTCCCGGTCCGCGCGGTCGAGGATCTCGGCGACCGTCATGCGGCGCTCGCGCAGCCCCTTCTTCACGTCGGCGCGCGCCGTCCGTGCCCGGGTCGCCTTCTCCCTCGCGGCGGCTCGCTCCTCGTCGGTCAACGGACGCAGTGCCATGTGGTTCCTCCTCGTCGCCACGGACTGCAGCCCCCGTCCCACGAGAGGACGGACAGCCCGTTTGCTAAAGAAACTACATGAAGAACGATGCTTCGCAAGGCGACACGACCGTGGTGTGACCAGGGGTGTCGTCGCCGGGGAGCCGGCGGGAGGAGGCGCGGGACCACCGCGGGGGCTCAGTCCAGGGCTGCCGCCAGCTCCCCTGCCGAGCGCAGGACCGCCTCCCGCAGCGCCGGCACCTCCGGTCCCCGGCGCAGGATCGCCCGGCTCGAGGCCGCGAGCACCTGCCCGGCCGCGGCGCCGAACACGGCCGGGAGCTCCTCGGCGCGGGCGCCCTGCGCGCCGTAGCCGGGGGCGAGCAGCGGCCCGCGCACCGCCGTCAGGTCGATGCCGAGCTCGGTCAGCGCGCTGCCGACCGTGGCGCCCACCACGAGCCCGCAGGAGCCGAGACCGGCCCGGGCGGCCGGCTCTCCCCCGGAACCGCGGAGCCGGTCGTTCTCGGCGGCCGCCGCGGCGCACACGGAGCCGGCGACGGACTCCCGGCCCCCGACGTGCTGGACGGAGCGACCCTCGGGGTTGGAGGTCAGCGCCAGCACGAACGTGCCGCGGCCGGTGCGGGCCGCCAGGTCGAGGGCCGGGCGCAGCGACTCGAAGCCGAGGTAGGGGCTCAGGGTCACGGCGTCCGCCGCGAGCGGGGACCCCTCCCCCAGCCACGCGGCCGCGTAGGCCTCCATCGTGGAGCCGATGTCCCCGCGCTTGGCGTCGGCGACCGTCAGCAGCTCCGCCGAGCGCGCCTGCGCGAGCAGCTCCTCGAGCACGGCGAAGCCGGCGGCGCCGTAGGGCTCGAACAGCGCCACCTGGGGCTTGATCGCGGCGGCGTGCCCGGCGGCGGCCTCCAGGACCGTGAGCGCGAACCGGCGCAGGCCCTCGGCGGAGCGGGGCAGGCCCCACGCGTCCAGCAGGCCGGGGTGCGGGTCGATGCCCACGCACAGGGGCCCGTGCTCGTCCATCGCGGCGCCCAGCCGCGCGCCGAAGGGCGCCCGGCCGGGCGCCGGGGTCACGGGGCCGGGCGCCGGGGCGGTGTCCTCAGGCACGCACGGCCTCGGGCTCGCCGGCGCGCAGGAGGACCTCCAGGCGCTGCTCGTGCTCCTGCAGGCTCGTCACGTCCCACGAGTAGGAGCGCAGCGCGGTGACGGCCTGCAGGGCGGCGCCCAGCACGGAGACCGTGGTCATCAGGGGCACGCCCACGCTGGTGGCCGCGGCGCGGATCTCGTAGCCGTCGCCGCGGGCGGCACCGCCGGCCGGGGTGTTGAAGATCAGGTCGATCTCCCCGTCGGCGATGAGGTCCACGATGGTCCGCTCCCCGGGGGCCGTCTCGCGGATCTTGCGGACCACGGTGGACTCGATGCCGTTGCGGCGCAGCACGTCCGCGGTGCCGCCGGTGGCGAGGATCTCGAAGCCGAGGTCGCGGAACATCCGCACGTAGGCGATCGAGGAGCGCTTGTCCTTGTTGGCCACGGACACGAACATCCGCCCGGACGTGGGCAGGGACACGTTCGCCGCCGCCTGCGCCTTGGCGAAGGCGGTGTCGAAGTACTTGTCCAGGCCCATGACCTCGCCGGTGGAGCGCATCTCCGGGCCGAGCAGGGAGTCGACCACCGCCCCCTCGGCGGTGCGGAAGCGCGCGAAGGGCAGGACGGCCTCCTTCACGGCCACGGGGGCCGAGGCGGGCAGCGTGGACCCGTCGATCCGCTGCGGCAGGTGGCCCTGGGCCCGCAGCTGGGCGATGGTGGTGCCGGTGCCGATGAGGGCGGCGGCCTTGGCCAGCTGCACGCCCGTGGCCTTGGAGACGAACGGCACGGTGCGGGAGGCCCGCGGGTTGGCCTCGATGACGTAGAGGATGTCGGAGGCCACGGCGAACTGGATGTTGATGAGCCCGCACACGCCCACGCCGCGGGCGATGGCCAGGGTGGCCTCGCGCACGCGCTCGACCACGTCCGGGCCGAGGGTGATGGACGGCAGGGTGCACGCGGAGTCCCCGGAGTGGATGCCGGCCTCCTCGAGGTGCTCCATCACGCCGCCCACGTAGAGGTCCGTCCCGTCGTAGAGGGCGTCCACGTCGATCTCGATGGCGTCCTCGAGGAACTTGTCGATCAGCGCGGGCCGCGAGGCGGAGACCTCGGTGGCGTTCTGCAGGTAGCGGGCCAGGGCCGGCTCGTCGTAGACGATCTCCATGCCGCGGCCGCCGAGCACGTACGAGGGGCGCACGAGCACCGGGTAGCCGATGTCGTCCGCGATCCGCTTGGCGGCCTCGAAGGTGGACGCCGTGCCGTTCTTCGGCTGGCGCAGCCCGGCCTCGGCGAGCACCCGGGCGAACTCCCCGCGGTCCTCGGCGAGGTCGATGGCCTCCGGGGTGGTGCCGAGGATCGGCACGCCCGCGGCCTTGAGCTGGGCGGCGAGCTTGAGCGGGGTCTGCCCGCCCAGCTGCACGAACACCCCGAGCAGCCCGCCGGTGCGCCGCTCCGTCTCGACGACCTCCATGACGTCCTCGAAGGTCAGCGGTTCGAAGTACAGCCGCGTGGAGACGTCGTAGTCGGTGGAGACGGTCTCCGGGTTGCAGTTGACCATCACGGTCTCGTGCCCGGCCTCGCGCAGCACCATGGAGGCGTGCACGCACGAGTAGTCGAACTCGATGCCCTGCCCGATCCGGTTCGGCCCGGAGCCGAGGATCATGATGGAGGGGCGCTCGTGCCGGCCGACCTCGCTCTCCTCGTCGTAGGAGGAGTAGTGGTACGGGGTGAACGCCTCGAACTCCGCCGCGCACGTGTCGACGGTCTTGAACACGGGGCGGATGCCCAGCGCGTGGCGCACGCCGCGGACCACGTCCTCGGCCAGGTGGGCGAGCTCGCCGATCTGGGCGTCGGAGAAGCCGTGCCGCTTGGCCAGGCGCAGGGTGCGCACCGTGAGGTCGGCGTCCTGGCGCACCACGTCCGCGACCTCGTTGAGCAGCACCAGCTGGTCGAGGAACCAGGGGTCGATGCCCGTGGCCTCGTAGAGCCGCTCCACGGACGCGCCGGCCAGCAGGGCCTGCTGGACCTGCTGGATCCGCTCGGTGGTGGGCGTGCGGGTGGCGTCGACGAGCCGCGCCAGGGCGTCGTCGTCGAGCTCGGGGCGCACGAACGAGAAGCTGGAGCCCTTCTGCTCGAGGGAGCGCATGGCCTTCTGCAGCGCCTCGGTGAAGTTGCGCCCGATCGCCATGGCCTCGCCGACCGACTTCATGGTGGTGGTCAGCGTGGGGTCCGCGGCGGGGAACTTCTCGAACGCGAAGCGCGGGATCTTCACGACGACGTAGTCCAGCGTCGGCTCGAAGGACGCGGGGGTCTTGCGGGTGATGTCGTTGGGGATCTCGTCGAGGGTGTAGCCCAGCGACAGCTTCGTGGCGATCTTGGCGATCGGGAAGCCCGTGGCCTTGGAGGCGAGGGCCGAGGAGCGGGAGACGCGCGGGTTCATCTCGATGACGACGACGCGGCCGGTGTCCGGCTCGATCGCGAACTGGATGTTGCACCCACCGGTGTCCACGCCGACCTCGCGGATCACGGCGATCGCGATGTCCCGCAGGTTCTGGTACTCGCGGTCGGTCAGCGTCATGGCCGGGGCCACGGTGATCGAGTCCCCGGTGTGCACGCCCACGGGGTCGAAGTTCTCGATGGAGCACACGACCACGACGTTGTCGTGCTTGTCGCGCATCATCTCCAGCTCGTACTCCTTCCAGCCGAGGATGGACTCCTCGAGGAGCACCTCGGAGGTGGGGCTGTACTGGATGCCGGCGCCGGCGATGCGGTGCAGGTCCTCCTCGTCGTAGGCCAGGCCCGAGCCGAGGCCGCCCATCGTGAAGGACGGGCGGACCACCATGGGGTAGCCCAGCTCCTGGGCGGCGGCCAGGGCCTCGGGCATGGAGTGCACGATGACGGAGCGGGCGGACTCGGCGCCGCAGCGCTCCACCACGCCCTTGAACTTCTCGCGGTCCTCGCCCAGGTTGATGGCCTCGACGTTGGCGCCGATCAGCTCCACCCCGTACTTGTCGAGCACGCCGTTGGCGTCGAGGGCGATCGCCGTGTTGAGCGCCGTCTGCCCGCCCAGGGTGGGCAGCAGGGCGTCGGGCCGCTCCTTGGCGATGATCTTCTCCACCACCTCGGGGGTGATGGGCTCCACGTAGGTCGCGTCGGCGAACTCGGGGTCGGTCATGATGGTCGCCGGGTTGGAGTTCACGAGGATGACCCGCAGGCCCTCCTCCTTGAGCACCCGGAGGGCCTGCGTGCCCGAGTAGTCGAACTCGGCGGCCTGTCCGATGACGATCGGCCCGGAGCCGATGACCAGAACGCTGGTGAGATCTGTCCTGCGCGGCATGTCAGTTCTGCCCTTCTTCCTGTGCGTTCGGGGTGTCCTCGGGGCTCTGGGCGCCCTGGGCGCCGCCGGGGACGGCGTTGTCGACGGTCGGGTCGGCGCGGCCGTCCCGGTGGCTGTCCATCAGCTCGATGAACCGGCCGAAGAGGTAGGAGGCGTCGTGCGGGCCGGCGGCGGCCTCCGGGTGGTACTGCACCGAGAACGCGGGCAGGTCGAGGCAGTTGAGGCCCTCCACCACGTCGTCGTTGAGGCACACGTGGCTGACCTCGACGCGGCCGAACTCGCCCAGGGGCGCCTCGACCGGGCCGTCGAGGGGCGCGTCCACGGCGAAGCCGTGGTTGTGGGCGGTGATCTCCACGCGCCCGGTCCGCCGGTCCAGGACCGGCTGGTTGATCCCGCGGTGGCCGAAGACCAGCTTGTAGGTGCCGAAGCCCAGGGCCCGGCCGAGCAGCTGGTTGCCGAAGCAGATGCCGAAGAACGGGATCCCGGCGCGCAGCACCTCCCGCAGCGTCTCGATCTGCCGCTCGGCGGTGGCGGGGTCGCCGGGGCCGTTGGAGAAGAACACCCCGCGCGGGGCCAGGGCCCGGATCTGCTCGAAGCCGGTGTCGGCGGGCACCACGTGCACCCGCACCCCGCGCTCGGCGAAGCGGTGCGGGGTCATCGACTTGATGCCGAGGTCCACCGCCACCAGCTCGTGCAGGACCTCGCCGGTCCAGCCGTGCTCGGCGGGCTCCACGACGTAGGCCTCGGGGGCGGAGACGGTCTCGGCGAGCCGGCGGCCCTCCATCCGCTCGGCGGCGCCGACCTCGGCGACGAGCTCGGCGTCGGGGCGCAGCGCGGCGTCCCCGGAGAAGATCCCGCCGCGCATCGCGCCGCGGTCCCGCAGGTGGCGGGTGATGGCCCGGGTGTCGACGTCCTGGATGCCGACGACGCCCTGGGCCACCAGCTGCTCGTCGAGGGACCCCTCGGAGCGCCAGTTGGACGGGCGGCGGGCGGCGTCGCGCACGACGTAGCCGGACACCCAGATCCGCCGGGACTCGGCGTCGGCGGCGTTGACGCCGGTGTTGCCGATGTGCGGGGCGGTCTGCACGACGAGCTGGCCGGCGTAGGACGGGTCGGTGATGGTCTCCTGGTAGCCGGTCATGCCGGTGGAGAACACGGCCTCGCCGAGGGCGGTGCCGAGGGCGCCGTAGGCGCGGCCGCGGAAGACGCGGCCGTCCTCCAGCACGAGCACGGCGGGGTCAGTGGTGATCGAGCTCAAGGTCGTCCTCACGTTCGGGTCTGTGGGTCGGGAAGGCGGGGCGGCGGGTGCCGCCGGCGGGTCAGGAGTGCGGTGCCGGGACGATCGCCTCCACGGCGTCGAGGAGGCGCTGCTTGTCCTCGGCCCGCTGGGTGCGGAAGCCGGTGTCCACCACGGTGGAGCCCAGCCGCCAGGTCAGCACGGCGAGCCCGTCCCGCTCCACGAACTTGCCGACCATGCCGGAGCTGGTGCCCACGGCCACGAGGTCGGCGGCGGGGACGAACAGGCCCGGGGCGCCCTGCCGGTCCAGGAGCACGCCGTCGTCGTGGACCAGGGCCGTCGCCCGGGCGCGCACGCCCAGTCCGTGGGCCGCGATCCGCTCGAGCGGGGCGCCGGTCTCCGTGGTGCTCACGTACATGCCCGGGACCACGAGCCGGGGCTCGCGCTCCTCGATCCCCTCGGGCGGCGCGGCCGGCGCCGCGATCCCCGACTGGCGTCGCACGCGCGTGCGCCAGCCCCGGCGGAGCAGGGCGAAGAGCACGGCGAGGACGATGACCGTGACGAGCACGGTGCTGAGCTGGTCCATGGGACGGGGGCCTCCGGGCGGTGGAAGGGGGTCGGCGCGGTCAGGCGGCGGGGGTCGGGGCGGGGGTGTTGAGGGCCCCGTCGAGGACGGTGGGGTGGCCGCGGAAGAAGGTGGCGCGGACCGCGCCGGGCAGCTCCATGCCGCGGTAGGGGCTGTTGCGGCCCTTGGACGCGTGCCGGGCGGGGTCCACCACGGTGGTCGCGGCCGGGTCCCACAGGGTGAGGTGAGCGGGCTCGCCCTCCTCGAGCGGCCGGCCCTGGCCGGCGAGGCGCCCGATCCGGGCGGGGGTCGCCGAGGTGATCCGGGCGACGTCCCGCCAGGTCAGCAGGCCGGTGTCGACGAGGCTGAGCTGGACCACGGACAGCGCGGTCTCGAGCCCGGTCATCCCGTTGGCCGCGCAGGACCACTCGCACTCCTTGTCCTCGGCGGGGTGCGGGGCGTGGTCGGTGCCGATCACGTCGATGGTGCCGTCGGCCACGGCCGCGCGCAGGGCGTGCACGTCCTCGTCCGTGCGCAGCGGCGGGTTGACCTTGAACACCGGGTCGAAGCTGCGGACCCGCTCGTCGGTGAGCAGCAGGTGGTGCGGGGTGGCCTCGGCGGTGACGTCGATGCCGCGTTGCTTGGCCCAGCGGACGATGTCCACGGAGCCCCTGGTCGAGAGGTGGCAGATGTGCACGCGGGAGCCGACGTGCTCGGCGAGCAGCACGTCGCGGGCGATGATCGCCTCCTCCGCGACGGCGGGCCAGCCGGTGAGCCCGAGCTCGGCGGACACGGCGCCCTCGTTCATCTGGGCGCCCTCCGTCAGCCGGGGCTCCTGGGCGTGCTGGGCCACGACGCCGTCGAAGCCCTTGACGTACTCCAGGGCCCGGCGCATGAGCACCGGGTCGTGCACGCACATGCCGTCGTCGGAGAACATCCGCACGCCCGCGCGGGACTCGGCCATCGCCATGATCTCGGACAGCCGCTCGCCCTTCAGACCCACGGTCACGGCGCCCACGGGACGGACCTCGACCCAGCCCGCGGAGCGGCCCAGCTCGTGCACCTGCTCCACCACACCGGCGGTGTCCGCCACGGGATCGGAGTTGGCCATCGCGAAGACCGCGGTGTAGCCGCCGAGCGCGGCCGCCCGGGTGCCGGTCTCGACGGTCTCGGCGTCCTCCCGGCCGGGCTCGCGCAGGTGCGTGTGGATGTCCACGAGCCCGGGCAGGGCCACGAGCCCGGCGGCGTCGAGGATCCGGGCGTCGCCCGCGTCCGCGGCGAGGTCGGGGCCGATGCGCCGGATCACGCCGTCCTCGACGAGGATGTCGGCGGTCTGCTCGCCGAGCAGCTGGGCGCCCTGGATGAGGTACGAGGTCACGAGAGGTCAGCGCTCCTGGGGGTGCGGGGTGGAGGTGGGGTCGAGGTCGTCGCCGGAGAGCAGCAGGTAGAGCACCGACATCCGCACGGAGACGCCGTTGCGCACCTGGTCCAGGACCGTGGAGCGCGGGGAGTCCGCCGCGGCGGAGGAGATCTCCAGCCCGCGGTTCATGGGTCCCGGGTGCATGATCGCCGTGGCGGCCCCGGCGGCGTCGAGGGCGGCGACCCGCTCGGGGGTCAGCCCCCACTCCCGGGCGTACTCCTGGGCGGTCGGGAAGAACGCGGCGTGCATCCGCTCCCGCTGCACGCGCAGCATCATCACCGCGTCCGGGGCGGGGTCCAGGGCCTCGTCGAGGGAGAAGACCACCCGGCAAGGCCAGTCCGCGATGCCGACGGGCAGCAGGGTGGGCGGGGCCACGAACGTGACCCGGGCGCCCAGGGTGGTGAACAGCCACAGGTCGGAGCGGGCCACCCGGGAGTGCAGGACGTCGCCGACGATCACCACGTGCATGCCCTCGAGGTCGAGCCCGCGGGTGCTCTCGCGGCCCTCGGTGCGGGCACGGTGCTGGCGCAGGGTCATGGCGTCGAGCAGGGCCTGCGTGGGGTGCTCGTGGGTGCCGTCGCCGGCGTTGACCACCGCGGCGTCGATCCAGTCGGACTCCGCGAGCTGCTGCGGGGAGCCGGAGGCCGAGTGCCGGATCACCACGGCGTCGGCGCTCATCGCCGCGAGGGTCTGGGCGGTGTCCTTGAGGGACTCCCCCTTCGAGACCGAGGAGCCTTTCGCGGAGAAGTTGAGGACGTCCGCGGACAGGCGCTTGGCGGCCGTCTCGAAGGAGATGCGGGTGCGGGTCGAGTCCTCGAAGAAGAGGTTGACCACGGTGCGGCCCCGCAGCGCGGGGAGCTTCTTGACGGAGCGCTGGCCCACGGCGGCCATCTGGTCCGCGGTGTCCAGGAACGTCAGGGCGGCGTCGTAGGAGAGGTCCTTCGTGGACAGCAGGTGCCTCATGCGCCGGTTCCCGGCACGGTGGTCTCGATGACCACGCAGTCGGCGTTCTCCGCCGCGCGGGGCTCGGGGTCGGTCTCGGCCAGCCGGACCCGCACCTTCTCCTGGGAGGAGGTGGGCAGGTTCTTGCCCACGTGGTCGGCGCGGATGGGCAGCTCCCGGTGGCCGCGGTCGACGAGCACGGCGAGGCGGACCACGCGGGGCCGGCCGACGTCCACGAGGGCGTCGAGGGCGGCGCGCACGGTGCGCCCGGAGTACAGGACGTCGTCGACGAGGACCACGGTGCGCCCGTCGATGCCCTGCACGGGGATGCGGGTCGGCTGGGGGGCGCGGGCGGGGTTCTTGCGCAGGTCGTCGCGGAACATCGTGACGTCGAGCTGGCCGAGGCTCGCGGCGGCGTCGAAGCCGGTGTCGGAGGCGGCGATCTTGGCGGCGATCCGCTGGGCCAGCGGATAGCCGCGGCGCGGGATGCCGAGCAGGACGAGGTCCGAGCTGCCTCTGTTGGCCTCGAGGATCTCGTGGGCGATGCGCGTCAGGGCGCGGTCGATGTCGGCTGCCGAGAGGATGACGCGCGCGGCGGCGGGTCCCGTCGAGGGACCGGCCGCGGAGGTGTCGTCGTTCATGGGTGCCGCCTCCTTCCCCGCCTCACAGGACGGACTTAAAGGTTGCTTGCTCGCCCCAAACTAGCACAGCGGCCCTGACGCCCCGGGCCCGGTGTGACGCCCGCCTCCCCCGGCGACCCCGCCCGGGCTGGGCGCTGTGGTCGGCCCGCTCCCACCGGGCGGCGGTGGCCGCGGCGGAGCCGAGGGCGACGAGCGCGACGCCCAGGACGCCGCCCGGACCGGCGCCGGCGGCGTCCGGGCCGGCCGTCCCGGCGAGGAGGGCGGGCACGGCCCAGGGG
>NZ_PDDL01000085.1:0-14630 GCF_020833785.1 Kocuria sp. CCUG 69068 | reverse complement strand
GAACGGGGACTGATCCCGTCACGGGCCGCCCCCGCGGCCGGCCACCGGCGCCGAGTCGCTAGGCTGGAGCCGCCGGGGGCGCCCGGCCCCGCCGGTGCGGACCCTCGGCCGGTGCCCCGCACCGGGGCCCCGACCGCCCCACCACGCACGTTCCACCCACGTCAGCGACAAGCTCAGCACCAACGTCAGGAGCAACCCATGGCCATGATCACCGCAGTGCACGCCCGCCAGATCCTCGACTCCCGCGGCAACCCGACCGTGGAGGTCGAGGTGCTGCTGGAGGACGGCAGCTACGGCCGGGCGGCGGTGCCCTCGGGCGCCTCCACCGGTGCCTTCGAGGCCGTCGAGCGCCGTGACGGCGATAAGAAGGTCTACCTCGGCAAGGGCGTCCTCGACGCCGTGAAGGCCGTCGACGAGGAGATCGCCGAGGCCGTGATCGGTCTCGACGCGACCGACCAGCGGCTGGTCGACCGCACCATGCTCGACCTCGACGGCACGGACAACAAGGGCAGCCTCGGCGCCAACGCCATCCTGGGCGTCTCCCTGGCCGTGGCCCGCGCCGCCGCCAACGCCTCCGACCTCGAGCTCTACAAGTACCTGGGCGGGCCCAACGCCCACGTCCTCCCGGTGCCCATGATGAACATCCTCAACGGCGGCTCCCACGCAGACTCGAACGTGGACATCCAGGAGTTCATGATCGCCCCGATCGGTGCCGCGACCTTCTCCGAGGCCCTGCGCACCGGCGTGGAGGTCTACCACTCCCTCAAGGGCGTGCTCAAGGAGCGCGGCCTGGCCACCGGGCTGGGCGACGAGGGCGGCTTCGCCCCGAACCTCGAGTCCAACCGTGCCGCCCTCGACCTCATCTCCGAGGCGATCGAGAAGGCCGGGTACACCGTGGGCACCGACGTGGCGCTCGCCCTGGACGTGGCCTCCTCCGAGTTCTTCGAGAACGGCAAGTACAGCTTCGAGGGCAAGCAGCTCAGCGCCGCGGAGATGACCTCCTACTACGAGGAGCTCGTGCGCGACTACCCGATCGTGTCCATCGAGGACCCGCTGGACGAGGACGACTGGGCGGGCTGGCAGGCCCTCACCGCGTCCGTGGGCACCCAGGTCCAGATCGTGGGCGACGACCTGTTCGTCACCAACCCGGAGCGGCTGGCCCGCGGCATCGACGAGGGCGCCGGCAACGCCCTGCTGGTGAAGGTCAACCAGATCGGCTCCCTCACGGAGACCTTCGACGCCATCTCCCTGGCCCAGCGGCACATGTTCCACTGCATGATCTCCCACCGCTCGGGCGAGACCGAGGACACCACGATCGCGGACATCGCGGTGGCCACCAACGCCGGGCAGATCAAGACCGGGGCGCCGGCCCGCTCCGAGCGCGTGGCCAAGTACAACCAGCTGCTGCGCATCGAGGAGGAGCTCGGGGACGCCGCGCGCTACGCGGGGGCCTCCGCGTTCCCGCGCTACACCGCGAAGTGACCACCGGCGGCTGACCGGCCCCGCCGGTCCGTCGTCGTGCGGGGGGAGCGGCCGTTCCCGGCGGCCGCTCCCCCCGTGAGCGCTACACTGGTCCCCGTCCCCGCCCTTCCCCCGTGAGGTCGCCATGCCCGCTCCCCGCCCGCGCACCACCCGCCTGCTCGGCGGGCGCGACGCCGCGCCGGGCACCCGCGGGCGCGACGGCGGGACGGGCGGCGGCCCGGGCCACGGGCTGGGTGGCGGGTCCAGCGCCGTGGGGTCGCCGGTCCCCGCCCGCACCTTCAGCGGGCGGTTCCTGATCCTCACCCTCGTGGCCGTGCTCATCGTGTTCCTGGCGGCGCCGACCACCAAGATCTTCCTCGAGCAGCGGGCGGAGATCGCCCAGCTCGAGCGCGCCATCGCCGCCATGGAGGCCCAGCAGGCCTCCCTGGAGGACCAGGTGGACCAGTGGTCGGACGAGACCTACGTCAAGCAGCAGGCCCGGGACCGGCTCCTCTACGTGATGCCGGGGGAGCGGTCCTACCTCGTGGTGGGCGCCGAGGAGATGGACGGCGCCGTGGTGGACTCCTCGGCGGCGCAGGTCGAGGCCGAGAAGCCCGCCTGGGTGGACGCCCTCTGGCAGTCCGTGGTGGCCTCCGCCTACGAGGACGCCCGTCCCGCGGCGGGCACGGGAGCCGCCGGGGACACGGACGCCGCCGGGGACGCGGACGCCGACGGGGAACCGACCGGCAGCGAGGACGCGGACACCGCCGAGGACGCGGACACCGCCGCCGAGCCGGGCGGCACCGACGAGCCCGCGGCCCCCGGACAGCCGGGCAGCACGGACGAGCCCGGCGCGGGCCAGGACCCCGGCACCACCGAGCAGGCAGAGCAGACAGAGCAGAGCGTCCCGGCCGCCCCGGCGGACGGGGCCGGCGCGCCGCAGGACGCGGCGACGGACAGCCGCGGCAGCGCCGCGGAGTGAGGAACGGCGTGAACCCCCAGCACGGACACGAGCCCGGCGACCGGCCGGCCCCCGCACCCCGGGGACTCGGCGTGACGGCCGCGACGGTCGAGCCCACGGCCCTGGACCTCCAGGTGCTCTCCCGGCAGCTCGGGCGTCCCGTGCGCGACGTCGTCGAGATCCCGGCCCGGTGCACGTGCGGGAACCCGCTCGTGGCGGCCACCGCGCCGCGGCTGGCCAACGGCACCCCGTTCCCCACGGTGTTCTACCTGGCCCACCCCGTGATCACCGCGGCGGTGTCCCGGCTCGAGGCGGCCGGCCTGATGTACACGATGACGGACCGCATCGCCGAGGACGAGGCGCTGGCCGCAGCCCACCGGGCCGCGCACGAGGACTACCTCGCCGAGCGTGCCCGGATCGGTGCCGCGGCCGGCACCGGACCCGTGCCCGAGATCGAGGGCATCTCCGCCGGCGGCATGCCCGTGCGGGTCAAGTGCCTGCACGTGCTCGCCGGCCACGCGCTCGCGGCCGGGCCCGGCGTGAACCCGCTCGGCGACGAGACCCTCACCGCCATCGCCGAGTGGTGGACCCCCGACGCCTGCCACTGCGACCCCGCCTGGCGCGAGGCCTGAGACCCACCCGCCCCCGACACCCCCGAGGACTCCCCATGCGCACAGGCGCCATCGACTGCGGCACGAACTCCATCCGACTGCTCATCGCCGACACCCGGGAGGAGCAGGGCCGCACGGTGCTCGACGACGTGGTGCGCGAGATGCGCGTGGTCCGGCTCGGCCAGGGCGTGGACGCCACCGGGTGGCTGGCAGAGGCGGCGCTCGAGCGCACGTTCGCGGCCACGGACGAGTACGCCCGGCTGCTGGCGGAGCACGGGGTGGAGCAGCTGCGCTTCGTGGCCACGAGCGCCACCCGCGACGCCGGCAACCGGGACGTCTTCCTCGCCGGGATCCGCGAGCGCCTCGGCGTGACCCCCGAGGTCATCAGCGGCGACGAGGAGGCCGAGCTGTCCTTCCGCGGCGCCGCGGCCGCCGTGGGCGGCGCGGATCCGGAGGACCGGGTCCTGGTGATCGACCTCGGCGGCGGGTCGACCGAGTTCGTGCTGGGCAATGCCCAGGGGGTGCGCGCGGAGCGCAGCGTGGACATCGGCTGCGTCCGCCTGACCGAGCGCCACCTCGGCTCCAACCCGCCCACCGCCGCCCAGCAGGAGGCCGTGCTGCGCGACGTCGACCACGCCGTGGACGTGGTCCTGCAGACCGTGCCCCTCACGGAGGCCACCCACCTCGTGGGCGTCGCGGGCACCATCACGACCGTCACGGCCCACGCCCTCGGGCTGTCCGCCTACGACCCCGCGGCCATCGACGGCGCCGAGCTGCCCGCCGAGCGGATCGCGCAGGCGTGCCGAGAGCTCACGGCCATGACCCGCGCGGAGCGCGCCGCGCTGCCCTACATGCACGAGGGCCGTGTCGACGTCATCGGCGGCGGCGCCCTCGTGTGGCGGCGGATCGTCGAGCGGGTGGGCGCCGCCACCGGTGGACGGGTGGACTCGGCGATCGCGAGCGAGCACGATATTTTGGACGGGATCGCCCTGTCCCAGGTCGGCTGACCCGCCCGGACCCCCCGACCCGGAAGGACACATGTCTCCCAGCGCACCCCGCCCCCGCCCCCCGCGCCACCGCGCCCTCACCCGGTGGGGCGCGGTGGGGGCGGCCTCGGCCGTGGTCGGCGCCGGCGCGCTGGTCCTGCCCGGGGCGGGGCCGGCGCAGGCCCGGCCCCCGGAGCCCGGCCCCGCCCCCAGCATCCCGCTCGAGGACCCCGTCAGCGTGGCACCCCCACCCGGTGACGGCGCCACCCCCGCCCCGGACACCTCCCGCATCGCCGAGGACGGGATCCGTCCGCTGCAGTACTGGCTGGACGAGTACGGCGTGCGGAAGGCCTGGGCGGAGTCCACGGGGGAGGGCGTGCGCATCGCCGTCATCGACACCGGGGTGGACGGCTCGCACCAGGACCTGGAGGGCGCCGTGGTGGCCGGCACCGACGTCTCGGGCGGCGGCTCCGCCGACGGCCAGGAGGGTCTCGGCACCGAGCCCGAGCACGGGACCCTCGTGGCGTCCGTGGCCGCGGGCCGCGGCCACGTGCCCCCGGGCGGTCGGGACGACGACGCCCCGGGCCGGCCCGCCGGCATCGTGGGCGTGGCCCCGGACGCCGAGGTGCTCGCCGTGTCCACCTGGCTGGGCGACGAGAGCCCGGAGGTCCGCAGCGTCGACGAGCAGCTCCCGGACGCCGTCCGGTGGGCCGTGGACAACGGGGCGGACGTCATCAACATGTCGGTGGGCTCCAACGCCACCTCGTGGCCCGAGAGCTGGGACGAGGCCTTCCTCTACGCCGAGGAGAAGGACGTGCTCGTCGTCGCCTCCGCGGGCAACCGGGGGTCGGGGCTCGTCCAGGTCGGCGCCCCCGCCACCATCCCCGGCGTGCTGACGGTGGGCGGCGTGGGCCGCACGGGAGAGGCGAGCTGGGAGTCCTCCTCGCAGGGGATCTCGATCGCCGTGGCCGGCCCGTCCGAGGACATGGTGGGCGCCATCCCCGGCGACCGCTACGCCTCGTGGGCCGGGACGTCCGCGTCCGCCCCGGTGGTGGCCGGCACCGCCGCGCTGATCAAGGCGAAGTGGCCGGAGATGAGCTCCGCCCAGATCGCCAACCGCATCGTCTCCACCGCCCGGGACACCGGCTCGCCGGGCAAGGACCCGCTCTACGGGTACGGGGTGCTGGACGTCGAGGCCGCGCTCACGGAGGACGTCCCCGAGGTCGACCGCAGTCCCCTCGGCAGCATGGAGCAGTGGGTGCGGGTGCACCGCCGCAGCGCCGCGGCGACCCCCACGGCGGGCCCGGCCGAGAGCTCGGCGCCCGTCACGGAGGAGGTCGAGGCGGAGGTCGCCCCGCCCGAGCCCGTCGCCCCGATCGACGAGACCGGGCTGCTGCCCGTCGTGGTGCTCGCCGGGTTCGGGCTGCTCGTGCTGGGCCTCACGGCGGGTGCCGTGGTGCACATCCGCCGCATCGTGGCCGCCGACCCGGACGGGGACCCGGGCGGCCGTTCCTGAGGCGTGCGCCGGAACACGGCGCGGAGGCCCCGGACGAGAACCGATATCGACAGCGTTCTGAGTAGACTCGGGGGCATGTCTTTCACTCAACTGGCCAAGGACCGTCCGCGCCTTCTGATCGTCGGCGGCGGCTACGTCGGCTTCACCGTGGCGCAGGAACTGCAGAAGCGGATCAAGGACTCCGGCGGAGTCGTGACCGTGGTGGATCCCAACCCGTACATGATGTACCTCCCCTTCCTGCCCGAGGTGGCCGGCGGCAACGTCTCCGCCCGCAGCGCGGTGGTGCCCCACCGGCAGCACCTCAAGGACTGCGAGATCGTCACCGGGCACGTGCTCGGCGTCGACCACGCGAACCGCACCGCGACCGTCAAGGGCATCGACGAGGGCGAGACCTTCGAGCTGACCTACGACGAGGTCGTCATCGCCGGCGGCTCCGTGACCCGCGCCTTCCCGATCGAGGGCCTCGCCGAGAACGGCATCGGCCTCAAGACCATCGAGGAGGCCGTGGCGGTGCGCAACTGGGTGCTCGAGCGCATCGAGGTCGCCTCCCTCACCACCGACGAGGAGGCCAAGCGCCGGGCGCTGACCTTCGTGGTGGTCGGCGGCGGCTACGCCGGCACCGAGACGATCGCCGAGATCGAGGACATGGCCCGCAGCGCCGTCGAGCGCAACGAGCGGCTCACGGTCTCCGACCTGCGCTTCGTGCTCATCGAGGCCATGGGCCGGATCATGCCCGAGGTCTCCGAGGAGCGCGCGGAGAAGGTCGTGGCGCACCTGCGCAGCCGCGGCATCGAGGTGCTGCTCAACACGTCGCTCGCCTCCGCGGTGGACAAGCACCTGAAGCTCGTCAACATGCAGGACAAGTCCCCGGCCGGCGAGTTCGGCACCGACACCCTGATCTGGACCGCCGGGGTGCAGGCGAACCCGCTCGTCAAGAGCACGGACTTCCCGCTCGACGAGCGCGGCCGCGTCCGTGCCGGGGCCGACCTGCGGATCACCGGCGACGACGGGCCCCTCGAGGGCGCCTGGGCCGCCGGCGACGTCTCCGCCGTCCCGGACCTCACCGGTGGGGGAGTCGGCGGGTTCTGCGTCCCCAACGCCCAGCACGCGGTGCGCCAGGCGCACACGATGGCCAAGAACATCATGGCCGCCCGCGCAGGCAAGCCGCTCGAGGACTACTACCACGAGAACCTCGGCGCGGTCGCCGGGCTCGGCCTCTACAAGGGCGTGGCCAGCATCAAGGGCCTCCCCGGTCTGCCGGCGAAGGGCCTGGAGTTCTCCGGCGTCGCCGCGTGGGCGATGCACCGGCTCTACCACGGCTACGCGATCCCCACCGTGGACCGCAAGGCCCGCGTCTTCACCGAGTGGGCCCTGAACTTCATGTTCGGCCGGGACACCACCACGCTGCGCCACGAGCGGGACCCGCGCACGCGGTTCCAGACCGCTGCCGGCAAGGCCCCCGCCCCGCGCAAGGCCAACCTCTGATCCGATCCGTCCACCGCTCGACCCCGTCCCGGCCACGTGCCGCGGCGGGGTCGAGCTGTTCCACGGGGCCGTGACGCCCCCGGCCCGGCCCCCGTGGCGCCTGCCCCGGGGGCCGGCAGGCCGCCCGTCCGTCAGTGGGTGTTCCGGGGGTGGGCGATCTCGCGGGCGTCCAGTTCCACGCTCAGCTCCTGGTGGCGCTCGAGCGTGACCGGGTGGGCGCCGGACGCGCTGCCGAGGTACTCGAGGTCGAGCTGCCGGCCGACCCTGCTGTGCAGGACGTGCAGCTCGGCCAGGGACAGCTCGGTCAGGTCGGCGGGGAACGCGTCCTCCGGCGCCAGGTAGGTCCTGCCGGTGGGCCGGGCGACGACCTCGCTCATGCCGCGGTCGTCCGGAACGGCATCGGGGTGCACCCGTACGGGGCGGGGACGGGGGGACGTCCGGATCCCGGCAGGAACCGGTGGGACGGGAGAGCGGGGTGGTGCACGGGAGCAGCCTCCTGCGGATGCGACGACATCGCGGCCGGCTGCTCGACCACCGTGCCAGCGTACTGGATCCTGCGCCCGGCCGACAGGCGCGGTTCCCGGCCGCGGCCCCGGCCCGTCCTGGTGGTGAGAGCGGGACGAGGCGATAGGGTGGGCGGCGTCCCGGTGACGCGTCCGGGACCGGCCCCCATAGCCCAATCGGCAGAGGCAGCGGACTTAAAATCCGCTCAGTGTCAGTTCGAGTCTGACTGGGGGCACGAAGAATCGTTAGCAATCCGCCCAGACTGGCGGAGTTGCTCACCGTCACTTGGGGCCGATTCGACATTTGGCCTCCATTTCCGACATGGAATCTGCACCGGAGGCGGCCCGAGGTCCGGTGGGAGCGCGTTCTGCGGTCGCCATCCGACTGGCAGTCCAAAAAGCACTCCACCAGGCTCGACGCGAGGCTCGACGCCGACGATTTCCACCATGAGGTCATTCTGGCCGAGCATTGCTACCCGGTGCTGCTCGCCGTCTCGGCCGCGCTGTTCCTGGCCGCCGGCGGCTTCCTGATGTCCGGGGACTGATCGCCTTCGCCACGGGCGGCGCGCGCCGACAGGGGCGTTGCGTGCTGCGCGGCCACGCCCCCCGACGTGGCCTGCGCTGTGTCGGGCCGCTCGTGAGCTGCTCACCGACAGCTTCAGCTTAGAGAGCCTGACCGCACCCCGGCAGCCCCACTTCCGTGCACAAGCATGTGGTGCTGCGACGCCGATTGCCTGGACTACTTCGGCGCCTCGACGATCCGCAGGCCCGGAACATCCTCGGCGACTTGGTAGGCGACGGCCCGCCACCACCTGGCCGTGAGCGGCAACGGTGCGCCCGGCAGATCGAGGGCCGGCATGTCGGCGTCGCGGTCGTAGACCTCGAAGACCGGGTCGGGCCCGGTGTGCTCGAGCAGGTGGGCGGCCAGGTGATCTGCGACCTCGGCGGTGTACGCCTCGATCCGTTCCACGTCCTCGCGCACGACCTTCAGCTCGATCGGCGTCATCCGCCCGTCGGCCGGCGACTGCACCGCGGGCACCGACTGCGGGCGGGACTGCGCCCAGGCGGCCAGGTCCTCGCTCACGAGCCCTCCACCGTCTGCCCGGTGTCGTCCTCGGGGTGGGCGGCGCCGAAGGCCCAGTTCCACGGGGTGGTCAGGAAGTCGTAGGCGTCCTGCGGGAAGCCGTCGGCGTCGATCAGGTCCCGGGCGGCGAGGGCGATCAGGGCGTGGGCCACGGGCATCTGAAAGCTGGTGGCGGTGGCTTCGGCGGCGCGCTCCAGGGCGTCTCCGGACGGGGGAGCGGAGTCGGGGCGGGTGTGCCGGTGCATCAGGAGGAACAAGTCGGTGGCGATCGCCTGCGACAGGCTCCGCCACGACCCGAGGATCTGGTCCAGGGCGTCCTGGCGCCCGGCGGCGGCCGCGGCGCCGACCGCCAGCTTCACGGCAGCCTGACCGAGCGCGTCGTAGTCCACCTCGACGGGGGTGTTGTCGGTGACGAACTTCTGGTGGAGCTCGGCGGCCTTGCGCAGCGCCTGCGACTGCTCGAGGCCGATGTCCGCAGCCTTCTCGAAGACGGACTGGACCTGCGGGCCCTGGGGACCGGCCGCGGCGGCGAGGACCTCGGGGTTCTGCCAGGTGGGGGTGCTCATCGCGCGGTGCTCCTCGGGGGGTCGGAGGCGGTGAGCGACGTGTTCGCCCGGTGCCTGCTGGTCGCACCGTAGCAGTCGTCCCGACGGCGACAACGAGCCTTCAAGAGCCGGTAAGCGTCTGGCCGCGTTCGCCGCTCGAGCCGAAGGATTGCTCGAGAGATGTCCTCGAAACGCTTCCGGCCCCCTAGGAGGCGCGGACCTTCAGCGCGTCCTCGGCGTTGAAGTCATCAGGGCCCACCGGCCAACGGCAAACCTCGCTGTCCAGGTCGGAACCGAGCCGGCCCAGCGGCAGCGGGTCCATCACGGAGAGCATCTTCGCCTCGGCGGCGAAGCGGGTGGGACCGGGGACGTTCACCGCGACGCGGCCCGTGGCCCGGATCTCCAGCACCAGCAACCTTCCGGTCTCGAAGCAGTACTCCCCATCTACCTCGACACCCGTCACACCTCCGCTACCGCGGCCGACCCGCACGACCTGAGGGCCGCGAGCAGGCGAGCATTTCGTGCTCGAACACCGGGGCGGAGACACCTGCCCTACCGGGCGTGGCCTCAGCCCCTCGACGCGCCCTCCGTGAGACGGTCGAAGGCATCGGAGGCTTGTGTCGGTGAAGCGAAGGAGCAGCAGATGATGACCCGGTGCACGCGCGCGATGCTGGCGGTGACGATCGCTCTCGTCGTCGCTGGTTGCTCGCAGGACTCGGTCGACCTGTACGCCGGCGAGCAGACCGAGGACGACACGCTTCCCGCGGAGATCGATGCCGCGGAGTACGGCTGGGATGCCGACAGCTCTCGGTTGCTGGCCATCCACGAGGGCGCCGAGTTCTACCTCGTGGCCGGGGAGGAAGGCGACTGCCTGCTCACCTACGACCCGACGGCAGCCGGGGACTGGGTCGCTGGTTGCACTCCCGGCGGGCGCGTGGGCACCAGCGGGCAGTTGGGCATCAAGGCGGACTTCGCTCCGGCCGGCCTTCCGGGGGAGGAACCAGAGGGATGGGTGCGGCTCACCCCACAGCTGCAGATCGAGACCGGCTGATCCAGTCGCGTCGCGGCGACAGACTGCGTGCCGCCGGCGGCCGTGAGGGATGTCGGCCGTTGTTCCGGGGATCGGGTCTACCCCCGGCCGGTGTGGTCGGCGATCATGAGGCATGGCCGAGCACGCAGACCCGGAGGAGACACCGCGGTTCGTCACGTTCCAGCCGTGGCGGATCCGGATCGCGATCGCCGTCGTGTTCCTCGTACTGATCGTGGTCGCGGCCGAGCTCGTGCCGGAGGGACCGTATCTGCTGACGACCGGACCTGTCTTCGTAGTCGGCTACACAGCGCTCTCGTTCGCTGTGCATCGATCGGTCGTCCTCAGTCTGGGGGACCACGCCGTGGAGATCCGGCAGGGCTGGCGCAAGCAGCAGCAGATCCCGTACGAGCAGATCACCGAAGCAGCCGTCGGGCCGCGCACCGAGTGGTGGCGCATCGGCCGGCGCCGAATGGACGACGGGGCCACCGGCTACCTGATGGGCGGGCCCAGCGTGCGCATCGCCACCGGGGAATCGTCGGTGGTGGTCTCGGCCGAGGAGTCCTACCGGGTGGCCGGGGCGATCCAGCGTCAGCGCGAGCACGTCATCGCCGAGCGAGCATCAGGCACGGAACCGACCGGGCGCTGAGACAACCGAGTCGGCGCCCCATCAAGGGAGAACAATGAGATGAGACCACTTCGATACTCGATCAACGTCACGCTCGACGGCTGCTGCCATCACGAGGCAGGGCTTCCCCCGGACGAGGAGTCGATGCGCTACTGGACCGCTGAGATGGAGCGAGCCGATGCCCTGCTGTTCGGCCGGGTGACCTACGAGATGATGGAGTCGGCGTGGCGGAAGCCGGCCACGGGCACGTGGCCTGACTGGATGGAGGAGTGGGAGATCCCGTTCGCCGAGGCCATCGACCGGGTGAAGAAGTACGTCGTGTCGAGCACACTGAGCGAGGTCGATTGGAACGCCGAGCTGGTGCGAGGCGACCTGGGCCAAGCGGTTCAACGGCTCAAGCAGGAGCCGGGCGAGGGTCTGTGGGTGGGTGGCGTGACGCTGCCGACGGCGTTGGCTGATCTGGGACTGATCGACGAGTACGAGTTCGTGGTGCAACCGGTCCTTGCCGGACACGGGCCGACGCTGCTCGCCGGTCTGCGCGAGCGCGTCCAGCTCGAGCTCGTGGACCGCCATGAGCTCCGGTCGGGGGCGGTCGCCCAGCGATACCGGCCCGCGCGAGTGACAGCCTGACGACCCGAGCCAGGACAGCGGCCGGCCGATGCCCGGGTACTGGGAGAAGCACCACGACCGGACACCCGAGCACGTGCCGCACCTGCCGGTCACCGGCGTCGTGCGCTCCGTCCAGGCGCTGCACTACGCCTTCGACGAGGGCGCGGACCCCGGCGTGCTGATCATCCGCCCCGACAGCGAAGTGGCCGTGGAGCTCGACGCCGTTCCCGGCGCCGGGACGCAGCTGCCGGGGCGCACGCGGGAGCACGAGGTGCTGGCCTACCGGGTGCAGCTGGAGGTCGCCGACGACGCGGAGCTGCCGGCCTACGTGCCGGACGAGCAGGCCTTGCTCGTTCCGGTCATCGGATCGTCGACCGGTGCGGCAGGTGCGCTATTCGGGTGCAGTCGTCGGTGCGGCGGACACGCCCCAGAAGGCCTCGTAGCCCTCGGCTTCAGCTGCCACCGTGACCGTCTCCGGCGTCGTGTCGTCGGGGGCGCCGAGCTGCACGGTCGTGGTCACCGGTGAGCCCGCGCAGTCCCCTTCGCCGTAGGACCCGTGTTCCCCGATCAGACTGATCCGTCCGGAGGATAGATCGGCGTCAGCCCCCGGGTCAGCCGGTGCGCACGCCATCGTGACCGCGTACCACCCGGGCTCCACATCGGTCGTCGAACCGGTGGCGCGACTGCCGTCGGTGCCGGTGCTGCCGGCGATGGAGAATCCTCCCTCGGCGACAGCAGGAAGGGTGTTGGCCGCCCACGTTTCGAGGTCGACCGAGGTAGCCGATGAGGACTCCGTTGACGGGCCGCAGGCTGTGATCATCAGCAGCACGGCGGCGGCAGCCAGGGCTGCGGACGTACGGCTTGTCATGTCCGTCACCCTAGTGCCCCGCCGGGGCAGCAGGCCGTCAGCCGGTGCGCTCGGCGGCGTGCAGGGCGTCCAGGTAGGCCCAGCCGCGGCGGGCGCGGAGGACCGGGACCACTGCGATCAGCATCATCAGGACGGCGGTCACCGCCCACCACGTCTCGGTGCGCAGGATCCAGACGGCGACGACGCCGGCGATCCCGGCCACGATCGTGGTCGCCGACTCCAGCTGAGTGCAAGCCAGCACCCCGGCGGCGACGCGGGTGCCCGGATCGTCCGGGACCAGACCGGAGGAGGCGGTGATCCCGATCGATCGGCGCAGCGCTCCCTTGTCCTGGTGGACGTCGAGGCGGGCACGGGGCGCCTGGACGAGGCGCTGCACGATGAGCGCCAGTCCCAGGAGCAGAGCCGGTCCGAAGGTGACCCAGGGGCTGCGTGCGGTACCGCTGTCGTCCAGTCCCCAGTGGACCAGGGCTGGGAACCCGACCGTGAGCACGGCGGCCGCCGGCACGGCGCGGGCGAGGACCTGGCCGCCGGTCGGCACGGGCACCTCGGCGGTCTGCTGGGCGGACTCGTTCATGGTGCCGAGGCTACCGGCCCCGTCCGGGCGCCGGCGCGCACGGCCACGAGGCCGGCGGCGGAGATCGTGACGCCGGCGGGTCATCGCAGGAGGTTCCGCTGCAGCCACAGGGTGCACCACATCTTCAGGCGCAGCTCGTCCCAGCCGGGGACGTCGACGATCAGGGCGGCGGGTCCGTACCGGTGGACCGATACGACGCCGTCGCGATCGCACAGCTCGGAGATCAGCAGGGGCACGATCTCCGGGCGCTCGGCCGGGATGTCTTCGCGCAGGCCCAGGTCGAAGCAGTCGAGCTCGGCGACGACCGTCACCAGCGGCTCGTCGACGGCAGCGGCCTCCGGTCCTCGCCCGTTCAGAGCGTCGACGGTCCGCTGGACGTGGGTGCGCATCTCGGTGCCGGACATCGGATCGCGGCCGTGGGCCGACTGGTAGACGCTGTAGAGCGGCAGGGCCGGCAGGAAGATCTGGTGGTGGTCCGAGGCGAGCACCGGGTAGTTCAGCAGCGGGTGGTCACTGATGCGGTGCTCACCGACCTGCCAGGACGCAGCGGGGACCGCGGCGGTCAGGAGCTGGCCGAGGTAGGTGGCGAAGCCGTCGACGAGTGCGATCGTGGCGACCGGTGGGTGCGGGTCCACGAGTCGTCCGTGGCGTGCCCAGGACGGCCAGGAGGGGCGGGTGGCATCGTCTTCCAGTGACCGCGGGTCGACGCCGAGCCGCGCGGCCCGAGCGGTGAGCCATGCCCACAGCGGGGAGACGGAGTAGAGGGACCCGTCGAGCGTCTCACGCGTGTCCAAGCCGGCGCCGGTCAGTGCTGCGCGAAGCCTCTCCAGGGCCGGTTCGCGTTCGGCGAGGTAGACGTCGAGGGCGTCGGCGGTCTGGCGCGCGTCCATCGATTCGTACGGCTGGTCTCCCATGGGCGTGACCCTACTGCCGGGTTCGCAAGCTGCGGAACCTCTGGTGCGCTTCGCGGCGAGCCGACCAGGCGGATCGTGCTGAAGGCCTCCCGGCTGCCACCCTCCGTGTGCGTGACAGCCCGGGGGTGCGGGGACAACGGCGGGTGGGAGGATAGCTTGAGACCATGGCCGACCCCCGACGAGCCCTCTGCTGCGCTCCCTGCGTCCTCGACTCCGGTCAGGCATCGACGATGCCCGCCGCCCCGCTGGTGCGCGGCGGTTCTGGGATGCCCGGGTGAGCACCGTGCTGTACGCGGTCTGGGCGCTGTTCGTCGCCGGGGCCGCCGGCTCCGTCGTCCACACGGTCCGGAAGAACAGGCGGCACGAGCGGCTGACCGCCCACTGGCCGAGGGCGGAGGCCACCGTGACCGGCAGCCGGGCCGGCTGGACCAGCGGCGTCGGCAGCACCAGCCGGTCACGCCGCTTCTGGCCCACGTACCGGTTCGCCGACCTGCAAGGCACAGCGTTCACCGGGGCCTCGGAGATCTCCTGCGGCGCACGGCCTGTGCCGGGGACGGTCGTGGAGGTGGCCTACAACCCGGAGGACCCGACGGAGTCCTTCCAGGTCTCGAACCAGACGAGGGTCGCGTTGGGCTGCCTCATCCCGTTCTTCGTCGTCTTCGCCGCCGTCCTGTTCTGGTTCATCACCGTCCTCCCACTGCCATGACCACAACCTGTCCCTCGTGGAGGGGTGTCAACGGCGAGTGAAAACTGACCCCTTTCCGGCATCTGAAGGTTGACCCCCTGATCACTCGTCTTCTTGGGTTCCGGCCGCGGGCACGCGGCCGAGATCTCGGTTCTTCAGCCGGTAGGAGTCGC
>NZ_PDDL01000084.1:0-15039 GCF_020833785.1 Kocuria sp. CCUG 69068 | reverse complement strand
CCGCCGAGGCCTCCGGGCTGCGGGCCGGCATCGGCGGCCCGGCGGCCGTGCACGAGACGGACGCGAGCGACCGGGAGGCCCGCGAGGCGCTGGAGCGCACCACGGACCGTCAGCACGTCGGCACGTGGGACGACCTCGTGGCGGGCGGCGTCGCCGGGCTCCTCCCGCCCGAGACCGCCCGGGCCTGGGCGCGGCAGCTGCTCGGCCCCGTCGACGGGGCCGGGCGGCTGTCCCTGCTGCGCACGTTCCTCGCCCACAACGGCAACCGGAGCGGGACGGCCGAGTCCCTGGGGATCCACCGCAACACCCTGCAGCAGCGGCTGCAGGAAATCGAGGAGGCGCTCGGCCGGTCCGTGGACGACCCGCAGCTGCGCGCGGAGCTGTGGATCGCCCTGCGGCTGTCCGACCGGCCCGACCGGTCGGCGCCGTAGCCCGCCGTCGTTCCTCTGTGCACTGTGCACGACGACGTCACGAAGATTCAGCATCCTGCTGGGTCGCCCCGGCGCTAGCCTGGAGCAGTCGGGGGACCGTGGCGGCCCCTCGGCGCCGGCTCCGCCCCGGCTCGGCGTCACCCGGTGACGACGTCCCCGCGGGGGAGCCCGTCCGGAGTCCTACGATGGACGGGCGGGCCCAGTGCTGTCGCCCGCCCGTCCGACGAACCCCCTGACGCAGCGCAGCGCCACCGGTGCCCGGTGGCCCGGCGCGCGTCGAGAAGAGAGGCTGATACATGAGCACCACGGACAAGGCCCCCGCGGCCACCGGCATGAAGGACCGCATCGAGGCGGTCCTCGCCAAGACCCCCACGGGACTGCTGATCAACGGTCAGTGGCGCGACGCCTCGGACGGGGGGACCTTCGAGGTGGAGAACCCGGCCACCGGCGAGGTCATCGCGACCATGGCCTCGGCCACCCGCGAGGACTCCCAGGCCGCGATGGACGCCGCCGCCGACGCCCAGGAGTCCTGGGCCCGCACCCCCGCCCGGGAGCGCTCGGAGATCCTGCGGCGCGCGTTCGACCTCGTGCAGGAGCGCGCCGAGGACCTCGCGCTGCTGATGACCCTGGAGATGGGCAAGCCGCTGGCCGAGGCCGCCGGGGAGGTCAAGTACGGCGGGGAGTTCCTGCGCTGGTTCGCCGAGGAGGCCGTGCGCGACTACGGCCGCTACCTCGACACCCCCGAGGGCAACCTGCGCATGCTGGTCACCCACAAGCCCGTGGGCCCGTGCCTGCTGATCACCCCGTGGAACTTCCCGCTGGCGATGGCCACCCGCAAGGTCGCCCCGGCCGTGGCCGCCGGCTGCACCATGGTGCTCAAGCCCGCCCGACTGACCCCGCTCACCTCCCAGTACTTCGCCCAGCTCATGCTCGACGCCGGGCTGCCCGCCGGGGTGCTCAACGTGGTCTCCTCCAAGTCCGCCTCGGCCGTGTCCGAGCCGATCATGGCCGACCCCAGGCTGCGGAAGGTCTCCTTCACCGGCTCCACCCCGGTGGGCAAGCAGCTGATGAAGCTGGCCACCGACAACGTGCTGCGCACCTCCATGGAGCTCGGCGGCAACGGGCCGCTGATCGTCTTCGAGGACGCCGACATCGACAAGGCCGTGGCCGGCGCCATGGCCGCGAAGATGCGCAACATGGGCGAGGCCTGCACGGCCGCCAACCGGCTGCTGGTGCACGAGGACGTGGTGG
Source organism: Kocuria sp. CCUG 69068 (assembly GCF_020833785.1). Lineage (NCBI taxonomy): Bacteria > Bacillati > Actinomycetota > Actinomycetes > Micrococcales > Micrococcaceae > Kocuria > Kocuria sp. CCUG 69068. The sequence goes on along the minus strand of NZ_PDDL01000084.1, from coordinate 13,357 downwards.
ACGAGTTCGTCGAGAAGATGGCCGCGAAGATGGCCGCGCTCACCGTGGGCAACGGCGTGGACGACGGCGTGAGCGTGGGCCCGATGGTCGAGGCCAAGGCCCGCGACTCCGTCGAGGAGTTCGTGACCGACGCCGTGGAGCGCGGGGCGAAGGTCGTCGTCGGCGGGGCGCGCGTGGACGGGCCCGGCTACTTCTTCCAGCCCACCCTGCTGCGCGACGTCCCCGTCGACGCCCGCGCGGTGACCGAGGAGATCTTCGGCCCCGTGGCCCCGGTCGTCACCTTCAAGGACGAGGACGAGGCCGTGGCCCTGGCCAACTCCACCGAGTACGGCCTGGCCTCCTACGTGTTCACCGAGAACATCTCCCGCGGCCTGCGCATCGGCGACCGCATCGAGTTCGGCCTCATGGGCCTCAACGTCGGGGTGATCTCCAACGCGGCCGCCCCGTTCGGCGGCGTCAAGCAGTCCGGCCTGGGCCGCGAGGGCGGGGCCGAGGGCCTCCACGAGTACACCACCACCCAGTACATCGGCGTGGAGAACCCCTGGGCCAACGTCCCGAACCCCGGCACCGGCACCCCCGCCTGAGGTCCTGACCCGGGTTCCCGCACCGGGACGGCGGTCGTCGCAGGCAGCTGCGGCGGCCGCCGTCCCGTGCCGGGGCACTCCCGCCCGGCGCCCCCGACCGTTCCGTCCCGTCCCCACCGTCCCGTCCCCACCGTCCCGTCCCCACCGTCCCGTCCCCACCGTCCCGTCCCCACCGTCCCGTCCCCACCGAAAGGAGATCTCGTCGTGACCGAGATCCAGTACCGTCTCGAGCAGGTCCGTCACCTCGACGGCGCCCTCCCGGGCCCCAAGTCCCGCGAGCTGTCCGAGCGGCGCGCCGCGGCCGTCGCCTCCGGAGTCGCCTCCTCCGTGCCCGCCTACGCCGCGGACGTGGACGGCGGGATCGTGCTCGACGTCGACGGCAACCAGCTCGTCGACCTCGGGTCCGGCATCGCCGTGACCAGCGTGGGCGCCTCCGCCCCCGCCGTGGTCGCCAAGGTGCAGGAGGCCGTGGCGCACTTCACCCACACCTGCTTCATGGTCACCCCGTACGAGGGCTACGTGGCCGTCGCGGAGAAGCTCGCCGAGCTCTCCCCCGGCGACCACCAGAAGAAGGCCGCGCTGTTCAACTCGGGCTCCGAGGCCGTCGAGAACGCCGTGAAGATCTCCCGCGTGCACACCGGCCGCCAGGCCGTGGTCGTGTTCGACCACGCCTACCACGGGCGCACGAACATGACCCTCGCGATGACCGCCAAGGTGATGCCCTACAAGCAGGGCTTCGGCCCGTTCGCCGGCGAGGTCTACCGCGTGCCCGTGTCCTACCCGTTCCGGGACCCGGAGGGCATGACCGGCGCCGAGGCCGCCCGCCGCGCGCTGCTCCAGGTGGAGAAGCAGGTCGGCGCCGAGAACGTGGCCGCCGTCGTGATCGAGCCCATCCAGGGCGAGGGCGGGTTCATCGTGCCGGCCGACGGCTTCCTGCCCGCGCTGTCCGAGTGGTGCACCGACAACGGCGCCGTGTTCGTCGTCGACGAGGTCCAGTCCGGCATCGCGCGCACCGGCGAGTGGTTCGCCGTGGACCACGAGGGCGTCGTCCCCGACCTGATCACCGTGGCCAAGGGCGTGGCCGGCGGCATGCCGCTGTCCGGCGTGGTCGGCCGCGCCGAGATCATGGACTCCGTCCACGCGGGCGGCCTCGGCGGCACCTACGGCGGCAACCCCGTGGCCTGCGCCGCCGCCCTCGGCGCGCTGCAGACCATCGAGGAGTGGGACCTCGTGGCCCGCGCCCGCCGGATCGAGGAGATCATCCGGGAGGAGCTGGCCCCGGTGGCCGAGGAGACCGGCACCGTGGGCGAGATCCGCGGCCGCGGGGCCATGATGGCGCTGGAGTTCGTCCGGCCCGGCGGCACGGAGCCCGACGCCGACGCCGCCAAGGCGATCGCCGCGGAGTGCCTCGCGCAGGGCGTCATCATCCTGACCTGCGGGACCTTCGGCAACATCGTGCGCCTGCTGCCCCCGCTCGTCATCGGCGAGGAGCTGCTGCGCGACGGCCTGCAGGTGCTCGCCCAGGCCGTCCGCAACGCGGCGGCCTAGGCCAGCTCGAGGAGTCTCGTCCAGCATCCCCCTCACGCCGAGGGGTCTCGTTCGCACGGTCAGTCAGTCACATTCCGTCCGGACGAGCCCCCTCGGCGCGGCGGGCGGCCGGTCGCGACCCCTCGCCCCGCGCACCCCGGCTCGGCCCCGTCACCGGCGGTGCGCGACCCCCATGGCCTCCCACACCAGGGCGACCGCCACCGGCACCCGGCCCCGCGTCGTCGTCGTGTGCCGGTGCAGGTCGTGAGCGCAGATCCGGAGTTCCCGCCACCCCGCCGACTCCGTGGCCCGCAACCGCCTGATGTCCAGCACTCGCTGCTCCGCCCGGTCGTGGTGGGCACCCTCGTACTGCAGGCTGAGCCGGTGGCTCTCCAGGGCGAGGTCGGGCTGCGCCAGCAGCGTCCCGTCGGGCCCCAGCAGGGGATGGTCGAGCACCAGGCCCCGGATCCCGTGGTCCTCGAGCAGCAGCCGCAGCCGTGTCTCGCCGGGCGAGTCCGACCCCACCCGCATCCGCTCGACCGCGGCGCGGGCCGTGCGGATGCCACGCCGCCCGGCGTGCGCCCGCACCCCGGTCTCGAGCTCGTCCGGCCGGCACACCGCGGCCACGGCCCGGCGGATCCCGTGGCGGTGGGCGTCGACCAGTCCGTCGGCGAGCACCACTGCCTCCGTCACCGTGAGCTCGGCGCAGATGTCCAGGAACGTGCGCACCGGTGACGTGACGGCCACCCCGTGGACGCGGACCACCTCGTGCGGACCGAGGCGTCCCCTCCGGCAGACGACGCCGGGCCGCCTCAGGGCCCTCGAGTCGTCGGCGCGCGTGAGCCACAGCTCCGAGGACCGCTGCCAGGGATCAGGAACCCGCATCCGGTGGAGCAGCGCCGCGGAGCGGTGGCTGATCACCGTCCCCGGATACCGGCGGGTCAGTGCCCGTGCCGCTTCCAGCAGCGGAGCGGGACAGCCGGCGGGGACCCGCACTCCCCTGCCGACGGGGCTGGTGAGGTCGGCGTCCCGGAGCCGGTGCTCCGCGACGCCCAGGGCGAGTGCCTCCCGACGTGAGAAGCCGATGCCACGGAGTTCGGGCGGCAGGGGTGCGGGGTGTCTCATGCCGGGAGCATGACCGCCGTGGACGGGCGGAGGAGGGCGCGAGCACACGGAGTGGCGCAGTCCTGCTCTCCCGGACCGTCATCGTGCCCCGGTGGAGTGCGATTGCGCCGCCCGGCATTCTGCGGCCCCTCCAGGGCGAGGGGGCGGGTTCTGCACGTCGCCATCACCGAGGGGGCGCTGCCGGACCCTCCGCGACGCTGTTTCCCACCGAACGCGACCCCTCGCGCACCGGGAGTGCCGAACGCGACTCCTCGCGCACGGCGGGAGGTCAGCCGGAGCAGCGCTCCTGCAGGCCTCTGACCTCCTGGACCACGCTGATGAAGGAGCGCTCGCCCTGCCGGAAGCCGGCGACGGCCTCACGGACCGAGGTGAGCTGCCCGGACAGCTCGTCCGGGGCGGTGGCCGCGAGCTCGTCGACCTCGGTGAACAGCCCGGCGGGATCGTCCCGCAGCTGCTGCGGCGCGGTGCGCACGGTCTCGAGCACCCGGGCGCACGTCTCCTGGACGGTGGCCGGCGAGGCCCCGCCGGAGGCCGTGGGGGCGCTCGCGGCGGCGGACGCCGTCGAGTCCGGACCGCTGCCGGCCGCGCCGTCCCCCTCGGCGGAGGACGAGCAGCCGGCGAGGGCCAGGAGCAGGACGGACGCCGTCGCCGCGCGGATCGCCGCGGGACGGGGCGCACAGGCGGTGGGCACGGGGGACTCCTGCGGGTCGGGGAAGATCGAAAACCGGGGCGCGCGGGCACGTCCGGACAGCCGCCAGCCTACTAGCCTGGGCTCAGCGCCCTGCGGAGCCCCGGACGGGGACCGCGCGACCGTCGGACAGGAGCCTGCCGTGACCTCGATCGGAGACCTCAGCGCCGTGCAGCTGCGGGACGCGCTCGCGCGCGGCGAGCTGGGCGCGGTGGAGACCGCCGAGCACTTCCTGGCCAGGATCGAGGCGCGCAATCCGGCGCTGGGGGCGTTCGTCCACGTCGCTGCGCACCTCGCCCTCGACCGGGCGCGCGCGCTCGACGCCCTGCCCGCCGGGGCCGCCCGCAGAGCGCTGCACGGCGTGCCGCTCGCGGTGAAGGACCTGCACGACGTCGCCGGGATGCCCACCACCTACGGTTCCGCCGCCGTGACCGGACGGCGCGGCGGCGCGCCCGTGGCGGAGGACGACGACGACCTCGCGGCCCTGCTCGGCGCGTCCGGGGCGGTGTGCCTGGGCAAGACCCAGGTGCCCGAGTTCGGCCTCAACTGCTACTCCGAGAACCTCGTGGCCCCGCCCGCCCGGAACCCGCACGACCCGTCCACGGGGGCCGGCGGCTCCTCGGGCGGCCAGGCGGTGGCCGTGGCGGCGGGTCTGCTCCCGGTGGCGCCGGGCTCCGACGGCGGCGGGTCGGTGCGCATCCCGGCGGCGGTGTGCGGGCTGGTCGGGCTCAAGCCCAACCGCGGCCGGGTGCCCACCGCGGACGCGCAGTCGGACGCCGCCCAGCTCGTGGTGAACGGGCCTCTCGCCCGCACGGCCGAGGACGCGGCGCTGCTGCTCGACGTCCTGTGCGCCCCCGCGCCCGGCCCGGCGCACGGCAACGTGGTGCGGCGGGCGGTCCGTGCCGCCCCGCAGGGGTCCTTCCTGGACGGTGTGCGCGCGGCTCGGCGGGGCGACCTCCCGTGGGGAAACCGGCCGCTGCGGATCGGGGTGAGCACCGCCTCCCCGTTCGACGCCGTCCAGGACATCGAGGTCTCCCCGGAGGCCCGCGCCGCCCTCGATGCGGGCGTCGCCCTGCTGCGGGCCGCCGGGCACGAGGTCGAGGAGGCCGAGCTGTCCTACGACCCCGAGTACCCGGGGGCCTTCTTCGACGTGTGGACCACCTCGATGGGCACGGCCCCGCTGGACGACGAGCAGGCGGGGAGGCTCACCGGCCTCGCGGGGGCCTTCCGCGCCCGCGCCCTGCGCCGGTCAGCGGTTGAGCTGGCGCAGGCCGTGGGCGTCCTGCGCCGGATCGAGCAGGACGTGGTCCGGGCCTACGGCGCCTGGGACGTGGTCCTGACGCCCGCGCTCGCCATGACACCGAGGCCGCTGGGCTGGTACTGGGAGGGCTACGACCTCGCGGACCCCGCGGGCGCGGACCAGGACTACCGGCGCCAGTGCGCGTACACGCCGTGGACCTCGGTCGTGAACGTCGTGGGCCTGCCCGCGGTGACCGTCCCGACGCTGTGGACCCGCGCGGCGAGCCACGACGACGGGCCGGTCGTGCCCATGGGCGTCCAGCTCATCGGCCGCCCGAGCGCGGAGGCGCAGCTGCTCGCCGTCGTCGCCCAGCTCGAGGACCAGGGCCGCCCCGGCCCCCGCGCCACCGCCTAGGAGTGGCCCAGGGCCTCCTCCTCCGAGTCGGGGTCGTCCGGATCGGTGGCCGCCTGGGGGTCCTCCTCCGGCTCGAAGCCGGTCGCGTTCTCGTCGGTGGTCAGCCCGACGCCCTGCTCGTTGTCCGGGACGGTGCCCTCCGGGCCCTTGCCCGAGCCCTCGGTCGTCCCGCCGGGTGCGTCGCTCATGGTGTCCCTGCCTCCTCGTTCGGTCCTGCCCTGTCTGGTGCCCTCATCCTGTCCCACCGGCCGCGATTCCTCCACCCCCGCGCGGGCCTCCCGCGCGGCACGGAGCACGAAACCTGGCGACCCGATCGCGTGCCAGCCTCCGCGGGCCCGCCGCCCGGCGGTAGGTTGGGCGCCATGACCAATCGTGCGGGCACCGTCGCCCAACCCAGTGACCTCGTCGACCTCGGCAAGCTCCTCGACGCCTACACCGACGTCGTGCCCGACCCCTCGGACCCGGACCAGCGCGTGGCGTTCGGCACGTCCGGGCACCGCGGCTCGTCCCTCAAGGCCTCGTTCAACGAGCAGCACATCGCGGCGATCACGCAGGCCATCGTGGAGTACCGCGCCGGCCAGCGGATCACCGGCCCGCTGTTCATGGGCAAGGACACCCACGCCCTGTCCGGGCCCGCGCAGGACACCGCGCTCGAGGTGCTGGCCGCCAACGAGGTCACCGTCCTGCTGGACTCCCGGGACGGCTACGTGCCCACCCCGGCGCTGTCCCACGCGATCCTGACCCACAACGCGGGCCGGGCGGAGGCGGTGGCCGACGGCATCGTCATCACCCCCTCGCACAACCCGCCCGGTGACGGCGGCTTCAAGTACAACCCGCCCAACGGCGGCCCCGCGGACTCCGACGCCACCGAGTGGATCGCCCAGCGGGCCAACGAGTTCCTCGAGAACGGCATGTCCGGGGTCCGCCGGGTCTCCCTGGAGCGGGCGCGGGCGGCGGAGACCACGGGCGCCTACGACTTCCTCGAGGAGTACGTGCGGACGCTGCCGGAGGTCGTCGACCTCGACGTGGTCCGGGACTCCGGGCTGCACATCGGCGCGGACCCCATGGGCTCGGCCTCCGTGGCGTACTGGGGCGAGATCGCCCAGCGCTTCGGGCTGAACATGACCGTGGTGAACCCGCAGGTGGACCCGCAGTGGGCGTTCATGACCCTCGACTGGGACGAGAAGATCCGGATGGACTGCTCCTCCCCGAACGCCATGGCCTCCCTCATCGGCAACCGGGACAAGTACGACATCGCCACCGGCAACGACGCCGACACCGACCGCCACGGCATCGTGACCCCGGACGCGGGGCTGATGAACCCGAACCACTACCTGGCGGTGGCGATCGACTACCTCTTCCGCGAGCGCACCGGCTGGTCCCCGGACGCCGGGGTCGGCAAGACCCTGGTGTCCTCCTCGATCATCGACCGGGTGGCGGCCTCGCTGGGCCGCGAGCTCGTGGAGGTGCCGGTGGGCTTCAAGTGGTTCGTGCCCGGCCTGATGGACGGCTCGATCGGCTTCGGCGGCGAGGAGTCCGCGGGCGCGTCCTTCCTGCGCCGGGACGGCTCCGTGTGGTCCACCGACAAGGACGGGATCATCCTGGCCCTGCTGGCCTCGGAGATCACGGCCCGCACCGGCAAGACCCCGTCCCAGCGCTACACGGAGCTCACCGAGGAGTTCGGCGCCCCGGTCTACCAGCGCATCGACGCCCCGGCGAGCCGGGAGCAGAAGGCCGCCCTGAAGAAGCTCTCCCCGGCCCAGGTCGAGGCGGACACCCTGGCCGGCGAGCAGATCACGGCGAAGCTCACGAACGCCCCCGGCAACGGCGCGGCGATCGGCGGGCTGAAGGTCACCACGAAGAACGCGTGGTTCGCGGCCCGGCCGTCCGGCACGGAGGACGTCTACAAGATCTACGCGGAGTCGTTCCTCGGCGAGGAGCACCTGCAGCAGGTCCAGCGGGAGGCCAAGGCGCTGGTGGACGGCGTCATCTCCTGACGGGCCCCGGAGGCGGTCCGGGCCGGTCCCGGGGCCGGACCCAGACCGCCTCCGCAGCGAGGACGTCCACCTCGACGACGTCCCCGTCCAGCACCACGGGCACCGCGCGAAACCGGTGCTCGCCGAGCACGAGCTCGGTGCCCGGCCGGATGCCGGCGGTTCCGAGCCGGCGCAGCACGGCCGGATCCGCGTCCGAGACCCGGGCCACCACCACGGGACTGCCCGGGGCGACGTCGGCGAGGAGCACGGCCGGGGCGGACGGCACGGTGCCGTCCCGCCGCGGGATCGGGTCGCCGTGCGGGTCCCGCTCCGGATGGCCCAGGAGAGCGTCCAGCCGGGCGACGAACTTCTCGCTCACCGCGTGCTCGAGGACCTCGGCCTCCTCGTGCACCTCGTCCCAGGAGTAGCCCAGGTGGCCGGTGAGGAACGCCTCGAGGATCCGGTGGCGCCGCACCATCTGGACGGCGACGTCCCGACCGCGGTCGGTGAGGACGATCCCGCCGTGGGCGGGCCGGCTCAGCAGCCCCTGCGCGGTGAGCTTCTTGACGGCCTCCGACACGGTGGACGGGGACAGGCCCAGCCGCTGGGCCAGCCCGGTAGTGGTCACGGCGTCCGAGGACCACTCCTGGGCCAGCCAGACCGTCTTCAGGCAGTCCTGGACGGACCGGTTCAGTTCTTCCGCGCGCACTCCCCCAGGCTAGCGACCCGCAGGCGGCGGCGCCCGGCGCCGACCCCGGGCGGGCGGACCGGGGCGCATTGTGCACCCTGCGAGCCCCCGGCACGAGGAGAACCCGCCCGGACGCCCCGTGTTGCGAAGTGTGACGGATCCCGGGACCTTCCGGGGGCAGGAGCCTAGCCTGGCAGGAGTGCCCGAGCGGCGACGACGCCGCCCCGACCCGACGGAAGGAACCCCCATGTCGCTCCACCTGCTCGAGATCGTTCCCGCCTCCGCGTCCAAGGACGCCGTGACCCAGCTCATCGCCACGGTCTCCGAGGCCGTCTCCGCGGCGGGCGCCGAGTTCATCGAGTCCCAGGTCACGGCAGACCACGGACGGGTGTTCGTGATCGTGGAGGCCGCCAGCGCCGAGGGCCTCGCCCAGACCGTGCGCACCGCCGCCGGGGACGCCGCCGCGGAGGTCACCGGCCCCGACGCCGTCCGCCTCGTGGGCGCCGAGCTCGACGACATCAAGAAGCTCAAGGGCGACGCGCAGTACCTGGTGGAGTGGGACATCCCCGCCGAGATCACCATGGAGCAGTACCTGGCGCGCAAGAAGGCCAACTCCCCGAAGTACGCCGAGGTCCCCGAGGTCTCCTTCCTGCGCACCTACGTGCGCGAGGACACCGCCAAGTGCCTGTGCTTCTACAACGCCCCCGACGAGGCGGCCGTGGAGCGGGCCCGCCAGGCCGTGGGCACCCCGTTCGACCGGCTGTTCAAGCTCAACGTCTGACGGGCCGCAGCACACGACGACACGGCGGTCCCCGCGAGCCGGGGGCCGCCGTCGTGCTTCGACGCCCGGGCCCGCCCGCCGAGCGGACGAGCCTCGCCCCGCACTCCCCGGCAGAACGGAAGACCATGACCCAGTCCACGCGCTCCCCGTCCACGGCCGGCGGGCCGGACCCCGAGAGCCGGCCCCTGCTCGCGCCGCTCGTCGACTACCCCGAGCACGAGTTCGTCCGCCGCACCGCCGCGGCGCGGGCCCGCGACGTCGACACGGCCGCCGCCTCCCCGCTGGGGACCCTGCGCGAGCTGGGCGCCCGGGGGCTCCTGGACCTCGGCCTGACCGGGTCGCTGGCCCCGCAGGCGGCCGTCGTGTTCGACCTCGCCACCGAGTGCACCGCCACGGCGTTCTCCCTGTGGGCCCACCGGGCGACCGTCGAGTACCTCGCCGCCACCGGGACGGAGATCCCCGCGGACGTGCGCTCCGGGGCCGCGCCCGGCTGCTCGGCGATGGCGCCGGCCTTCAAGGACGCCGCCGGCATCGGCGAGATCCCCGTGACGCTGACCGCCGGCGCGGCGGGACCGGTCCTCGACGGCACCGTGCCGTGGGCCTCCAACCTGTACCCCGAGGGCGTCGTGGTCCTGCCCGCCGTCCGGGAGGACGGCACCCGCGTGGTGGTCCGGACCCGGGTCTCGGCACCGGGGGTGACGGTGCGCCTGCTCGAGAACCTGATGGCGCTCAACGCGACGGCCTCGGGCGTTCTCGTCCTCGAGGGCGTGGCCGTCGACCCCGCCGAGGACCTGCTGAGCGAGGACGTCCCGTCCTTCCTCGCCGCCGTCCGCGGCCCGTTCCTGCTGTTGCAGACCGCCTTCTGCCTCGGCCTCTCGGCCGCCGCGCTGACCGCCGCGCACGAGGCCCTGCAGGGCGTCGCCGAGGTGTTCCGGGAGGAGCTCGAGGAGGCGACCGCCGAGTACCGCCGCCTGCGCGCCGACCTCCTGCGCCTGGCGGAGGCGCCCCGGGAGACCGCCCCCCGGGAGCTGTTCTCCCTCAGGCTGGACGCCGCGCTGCTCACGGGCCGGGCAACCCGGATCGAGGGGAAGGTCGTAGGCGGGCGCGGCTACGCCATGTCCTCCCCCACCGCCCGCCGGGCCCGCGAGGCCGCGTTCCTGCCCGTGCAGTCCCCCACGGAAGGTCACCTGCGGTGGGTGCTGCAGAACCTGGCCTGAGCCGGGCCGCGCCGGCGCTCACCGTCCGCGGGCTGCGCAAGAGCTACCCGGGGGCCTCCGCGCCCGCCCTCGACGGGGTGGACCTGACCCTGCGCAGCGGCGAGACGTTCGCGGTGCTGGGCCCCAGCGGGTCCGGGAAGTCCACGCTGCTGCGGGCGATCGCGGGGCTCGAGCCCCTGGACGGGGGCAGCATCGAGTTCGGCTGCGCCGACGAGCGCTTCGCCGTCGTCTTCCAGGACCCCGGGCTGTTCCCCTGGCTGTCGGTGCGCCAGAACATCGCCCTCGGCGGGCGGTACCGGCGCAACCGGGACCGCTTCGAGGACGCCCGCGTGGACGACCTGCTCGAGATCCTCGGCCTGGTCCCGCTCGCGCACACCCCCGTCCAGGAGCTCTCCGGCGGGCAGGCCCAGCGGGTGTCGGTGGGCCGCGCGCTCGCGGTGCGCCCCGACGTGCTGCTGCTCGACGAGCCGTTCAGCGCCCTGGACCCGGCGACCCGCAAGGACCTCCAGCTGTGGCTGCGCGGGCTCGCGACCGAGCTGGACCTGACGGTCTTCCTCGTGACCCACGACGTCGACGAGGCGATCACCCTCGGCGACCGGATCGGCTTCTTCGCCGGTCCGCGCGGCTTCCGCCGGCAGTGGGTCCCGGCGCAGGACGGCACGACGGCCGAGCAGATCCTCGCCCACTACCGCGGGGCCGACGACGGCTCCGGGAACTGGGTCATATGAGCGCCGGCGGGCCGAGCCGGCGGGTCCTGCTGCGGGCCGGGGCGGGGGCCGCGGCCCTCACCGGGCTCGGCTGGGGCGCGGGCTCCCTCTACGCGGACAGCCAGCAGGAGGCGCGCGGCGCGGCCGACCCGGAGCGCCCGGTGCGGATCGGGTACCTCCCGATCACGGACGCCTCCCCCCTGCTGGTCGCCCACGCCAACGGGTACTACGAGGACGCCGCCGTCCCCGTGGCCGACCCCGTGCTCTTCCGCAGCTGGTCCTCGCTGTCCGAGGCGTTCGTGGCGGGCAAGGTGGACGCGATCCACCTGCTGATGCCCATGGCCCTGTACATGCGCTACGGGCTGCGGGCCGACGTGCGGATCACCGCGTGGAACCACACCAACGGCTCCGCCCTCACGGTCCGCCCGGACGTGGCGGAGATCGCCGACCTGGCCGGGGAGTCCGTGGCGATCCCGGCGTGGTGGTCCGTGCACAACGTGGTGGTCCAGAAGCTGCTGCGGTCCGCGGGCCTGACCCCGGTGATGCGCGAGAACCCGTCCCGGGCGCGGCGCACGGTGGCCCTGCTGCCCATGGCGCCCTCGGACATGCTCCCCGCGCTGAACAACGGCGTGATCGGCGGATACGTGGTGGCCGACCCGTTCAACGCCGCCGCGGAGGCGCGGCAGGTGGGGCACATCCACCGCTTCCTCGGCGACGTGTGGCGCGACCACGCGTGCTGCGTGACCATGATGCGCGGCGAGCTCCTGCGCAACCGCCCCGCGCACGCCGCCGGGTTCATGGACGCCCTCGTCCGGGCCCAGGCCTGGGCCCGGCAGAACCGCCCCGAGACCGCGGCGCTGCTGGCCGCCGGCTACCTCCCCCAGCCCCGGCCCGTGATCGAGCAGGCCCTGACCTACTCCGCCGCCGCGCACGGGGACGCCCTGCACCACCCGGACTGGCACGGCGAGCGCCTGGACTTCCGGCCATACCCGTACGCGAGCTTCACCGAGGAGCTGGTCCGCGCCATGCAGGACACCGTCGTCGACGCCCCGGCGGGGTTCCTCGACGGACTGGACCCGGCGCTCGTGCACCGCGAGCTCGTCGACGACACGCTCGTGACCCGCAGCATCGAGAAGGCAGGCGGACTCGCCGCCTTCGGCATGACCGGCACCACCCGGACCGAGGAGATCAGCGCATGAGCGCGCCGCACCCCGCCCCGCACGACACCCCGGCGTCCCCCACCGACCTCGACGACGCCGCCCGCGGCGCTCCGGCCGGGACCGGTCCGGCGGGCCCCGCCCCGGCGCGGACGCCCCGGCGCACCGGGTCCCGCTGGACCGGCCCGGCCTGGGGGGCCTTCGGGGTGCTGGTCACGATCGCCGTGTGGTGGGCGTTCACGCACGCCGCGGCCGGGGCGAACACCATGATCGCCTCCTTCCAGCCCGAGCGCATGCCCGGTGCGGTGGCCTCGCTGGCCGAGCGGGGGGTGGTGGTCCAGGACGGCCTGACCAGCCTGTGGCGCCTGCTGTGCGGGCTGGCCGTGGCCACGGGCCTGGGCGTGCCGCTGGGCCTGCTCATCGGCTCCTACCGCCGCTTCCGGTGGACCAGCGCCCCGGTGGTGCAGTTCCTGCGCATGGTCTCCCCGCTGTCCTGGGCGCCGGTGGCCGTGGCGCTGCTGGGGGTGGGCAACGCCCCCGTCGTCTTCCTCGTGGCTGCCGCCGCGGTCTGGCCGATCACCATGAACACGGCCGCCGGCGTCAAGGCCCTGGACCCGCTGCACCTGCGGGTCGCCGAGACGCTCGGGGCCACCCCGGTCGAGCGGCTGCGCACCGTGGTGCTGCCCAGCATCCGGCCGTTCGTCATGACCGGGGTGCGGCTGGCCCTGGGGATCTCGTGGGTGGTCATCGTGCCGGCCGAGATGCTCGGGGTCAGCAGCGGCCTGGGCTACGAGATCCTCAACGCCCGGGACCGGCTGGCCTACGACGAGATGCTCGTGGTGATCCTCGTCATCGGCCTGCTGGGCATGGCGCTGGACCAGCTCGCCCAGTGGCTGCTGCGCGAGCCGGGACCGCGCCGCTGAGCCTCAGCGGGCCCGGAACCGGGCCCGCTTGTGCGAGCCGTCGCAGAACGGCTTGATGGACGACGCCCCGCAGCGGCACAGCGCCACGGTGGCGCGCCCGGGGTCGATGGGCCGGTCGTCGCCGTCCAGCAGCTCGTAGCCCCCGCGCACCAGCAGCGGGCCGTCGGGGCACACGGTGATCGTCGCCGCCGCGCCGGACCCGGCAGCAGCGGCCGGTCCGGGGTCGGGCACCGGCGCAGACTCGGGCACGGGCTCGGCGGCCGGGGCGGGGCCCGGGACCGCCCGGACGTCCTCGGGGCGGTGCGCCGCGCTCACCGGACGAGCTCCGCG